>JAQUCI010000058.1 GCA_028686295.1 Erysipelotrichaceae bacterium
TTTAAAAAGACTGTTACAAAATGATTTTGATCAGTCGCAAATGCTTTGATAAGATAATGCTTGTGATATTCTTCAGCATATTCATTAAATTCAATATTACCTGCTTGTTTGAACACTTGTTTATAGATATCTACCCATTTTTTTGCAGCTTTTTTATCCTTAGCAATATCCTTGATAAAACGCTTGTTAATGATATCTTGTTTACTTAATCCAGTAGCCAATTCAAATGAATGATTTATATCGAGAAATATGTAGTCTATCA
This sequence comes from Erysipelotrichaceae bacterium, assembly GCA_028686295.1. Taxonomy (GTDB): domain Bacteria; phylum Bacillota_I; class Bacilli_A; order Erysipelotrichales; family Erysipelotrichaceae; genus JAQUCI01. The sequence continues at coordinate 263 of JAQUCI010000058.1, forward strand.
TTTCATCTTGCTCATCAAAAACAGCTTTATGATAAGCAAATGCACATTCAACATTTTCAATAGCCTTTTGGTATATAGACATTGTCTACTCCTTGATCATATATTATTGTTAACGCTTTATTACCCATATTATAACATTTAATTATGATTTCTCAATTATCATCATTAGACCACTGTCGATCAAATAGATCTTGATAAAGCTTATTATCCTTAAGTAAAGCCTGATGCGTATCATAACCAGCCACATTACCATTAGCGATCAACAATACCTTATCAGCTAGTTTCAAAGTTGTGAAACGATGAGCTACTATTATTACCGTTTTATCTTTGACGATATTGGTTAGAGCTTGTTGGATAAAAACTTCTGTTTTTGCATCTACCGCCGAAGTAGCTTCATCAAGGATCAAAATACTTCTATTAGCTAAAATTGCTCTTGCAAAAGCGATTAACTGTCTTTGTCCACCAGATAGCTGATTTCCTAACTCGCCAACTTGTGTATCTAATCCCAAGGGTAGACCTTTTAATAATTCATCCATGCATGCATCTTTAGCAGCTGTGATTACTTCTTCATCGCTTGCATTTGGTTTGCCATAACGAATGTTCTCTTTGATCGTGTCATCAAATAAAAACACTTCTTGTGAAACTAACATGATATTTTTCCTTAAATACTCAATATCCAATTCACGAATATCAATATTATCAAGTTTTAAACTACCCTCACTAATATCATATAATCGCGCTATCAATTTGATCAATGTAGATTTGCCAGCACCTGTTGGTCCTACAACAGCGGTTATTTGCTTAGCGGGCAAATATAAGTCTAGTTTATTTATGATCATATCCTTGTCATAAGCAAAGCTAACTTCTTCAAATTTTATATCACCAGTCAACTCATGCGAAAGTGTGATAGCCTCTTGTTTTGATTTGATCGTGATTGGCGTGCTTAAATATTCATAAATACGTTCAGAAGACGCTGCAGCATTTTGATATACACCATAAACTTGGCTAATATCTCGAAGTGGAATAAAGAAACGATTAGTATAACTAATAAAAGCCATGATCACACCAATTTTCATATTTGGATCACCTTCGATTATCATCATGCCTCCAAACAAAACGATCAACGCAGTGCTTATAGCAGACGTAAAGGTCATAAATGGAAATATCAAAGCTGTAGCTCCCGATGCTTTTATCTGTGCCTTAAATGTCTCCATGTTTATTTTTGCAAAAGTATCGACATTCTGCTCTTTTTGCCCCATAGCCTTAACAACTCTAATACCAGCAAGATTTTCTTCTACTTTCGCATTCATCTTTCCAGATACTTCCCTGATAGAGCCATAAGCCTTGCGCATAAAGCGACCAATATAACTAATACCAATCAAGATAAAAGGCACAGTCAGTAATACTACGATAGCAAGACGTGCATTCATCACAAACATAATGATACTAACACCAATGATCGTTAACACATCACTTAAAAGATTAGTAATGCCATGAGTTATCAATTCTGACAAATTATTAACATCACCAGTTAAGCGCGACAATATTTCACCCGTCTGCGTTGATGTATAAAATGATAACGGCAACGAGATTACATGATCATATAGATCTTGTCTTACTTCTGCGATCATTCTGTGTCCAACTTTATGTGCGATATAAGACCCAAAGTATGAAGAAATCCAAAATACAATGTATACTACCACATACAACAACAATATCATCGTTAATCCATTAAGATCACCATTCATTATATGATCATCGATTGCAATCTTTGCCAGATATGGAGCAACCATATTTGCGCAAGCAACCACACTCATCAAAAAGAGCGCAAGCATTAACTGACTCTTTTGCTTAAATATATAGCTCGCAATCATCTTGATCGCCTTTTTATTAGTAGCCCTTAGTCGTTTATTTTCTCGTTCAACAGCTAAACCCCCAACACCTGGTCTATTACTAGAACCCGCCATTTCTCTCACCTATCTTTCCATCATCGATCTCAAACATCTCCGTATTGTTCTGAAGGGTGAATATCTCTTGGTATCTTCCTGGTATACTAATCAATTCTTCATGAGTTCCATTTTGAATTATCATTCCCTTTTCTAAGACCAATATCCTATCAGCACTCTTTAGAGTCCATAGACGATGTGCTATCATAAAAACCGTTCTTCCCTTAGTTAGATTAGCAATAGCTGTCATGATGCTCTCATCAGTTATTGAGTCAACACTTGCAGTAGGTTCATCAAGGATTAACATTGGGGGATCAAGCAATAAAGTACGAGCAATAGCTATCCTTTGTCTTTGCCCTCCAGATAATTTCATTCCTCTTTCGCCAATCTGGGTTTGATAACCATCTGGAAGCGTCATGATATAATCATCAATCTGGGCTAGTTTAGCCGCTGTTTTGATCTCTTCAATTGTCGAGTCCGGTTTTGCGAAAGCAATATTCTCAGCAATGCTTGCATTAAAAAGAAATACTTGTTGTAATACTACTCCAATATTAGCCCTTAAACTAGCAATCGTATAATCTTTGATATTATGCTCATCTATTAAGATATCACCCTTTATTGGATCATAGAAACGTAACAATAAATTGATCATCGTTGATTTTCCAACACCAGTTGGTCCAATGATTGCGATCATCTGACCAGGCTCTACCTTAAAGCTAACTCCTTGTAAAACAGGCCGTTGCCTATCATAAGCAAAATACACATCCTTATACTCAACTTTGCCTTTAACTGCTGTCAATGGTATCGCATTTTCACTATCCTTGATTGTTGGCATCGTGTCTAATACTTCAAATATCCGCTCAGCTGCAGCGGCAGCCACAAACGCTTGATTGATCATCATTCCTGTTTGTCTTACTGGTCTCATCATCATCGTCATATAAGTCATAAAACCACTCAAAACACCAATACTAACACTACCACTTATTACTTTATGACCACCATACCATAAGATAAGAGCCGTACTCAAACCAATAAATACAAACACATAAGGCATCCAAAATGAAACAATCTTACCTGTGATAAATCCGGCTTTCATGTAACTATCATTTACTTTAGTAGCCTTAGCTCTCGAACGTTTTTCACTACCAAAGATCTTGATCGTCAATATTGCTTGTAGTTGTTCTTGCAAAGCAACGTTCAACTTGCCTAAGATCATCCTCAATCTACTATTAGCTGGTCTTAAGCTAAATGCATATCGAACTATGCCAAAAATGATAAATGGGACAAAGACAAGATATAATATCGATAATTCCACACTCCAAAACAACATCACAAACAAAACACCAAGTACAAACAACATATTACTGACGATCGTTACACTCGCAAACCCCAAAAAAGTTTGAAGTGTTTCAGCATCTGATGTGATCCGCGATAAGATATCACCAGTCTTCACGTTATCATAGTAAGCAAAAGATAGATCCATCAAATGTGAATAAACATCCTTACGAATATTATAGATTACTTTTTGGCCATTAACTTCGGCATGATATCTTGTCATAAAATCAATGATCGCCTGTAATAGCGCAAAAAACAATATAGCAACACCGGAAATGATCAGATAGTTGAGCTTATCTTTGACTAAAAAATTATCTAATGCAATCTTAACGACCATAGCTGGTGTTAAACTAAGAAAAGCCGAGATCACAAATCCAACAATGATCAATATCAATGATCTTTTATACTTGAGCATATACTTAAACAAACGACTAAAGATTGGCCAAAGTTTTCCTTTTGGTTTATTTGGATTATTTAATTTTACTTTACTATTATCTCTATCATTCATGTTGATCACCTTTTTTTATTAGTTCATTATTTATTTTTCGACAATGTCTTCTTCCATATCTATGACAATCATTTTCACTTTCGATACAGGCTTTACGCTTAATTATCAATAATGAATCTATTTCGTCTATCAATGATCTTAATCGTTCATGATTAACATAATAATGCATAAAATATCCTCTTTTCTCACCATAAAGGATCTTTGCTTCTTTGAGGATCTTAATGTGTTGAGAAACAGCCGCTTCACTAATACCCAAGCGATACGCCAATCCACTAACACAATAGTCTTTTTCTAATAATAATTTGACAATTTGATAGCGCGACTCATCAGCTATCGCCTTTATGATCATAACATTCTCATTCATGACACACCTCTTACAACTATAATCTATCACTTCATTTTAATTAAGTAAACACTTAATTAAAAAAGACCTTTATTAAATAAAGGTCCGAATTCATTATCGTTATTGTGATCTTCCACCGTTATTACCACTATCTGCCTGATTGTTATTAGCATTATCTGAGCCGGTGTCACTTGGTTTTTGATCGTTATCATCATTGTTTGAACCAGTATCATCTGGTTTCGCATCATCGTTGCTTGTTTGTCCATTTCCTGGTACATCATTTGGCCTCATCAAATCTTTAATCGATACGTTCGCGTAATCATCAACATCGGCTGGATCAATATCCAAGATATTTACCAATAAGTTGTACTTACCTGGTGTCATTCCTTCGATCGCCTTAGCAGCCTGCACTAATTCATAACCTACTGTCTCTGATCTTAACTGAGCTAAAATCCCTTCTTCATTAATCTGCTCTTGAACTCTTACTCTAATCTTTTCAGCAAGTTTTTCTCCAGCAGCTTGGTTTCTAGTTGCAGTGGCGATCATAATCTGATTAGCCTCTTCTTCAAGATAACCTTTCGCATGGATTTTTTCTACCATTAAAAGTGCAGCATCATCAACCTTCATATTTTGCAATGATAATCCAACTAAAACTTCATCTGCTTCAGTATTTACACCATCAACACCAATAACTCTTTCAAACATATTCACTTCCATTACGATACCCGGATTTACATCTACGCTCACATAGTATGCTGGTGTGTAATAAGCATATGCGCTTAACCCTAAGATAATCGCAAATAAAATACTAAAAACCAATCCCAATTTTAATCTTTTTCTTGGTTCTCTGACCTCTTTCATTACTAGTACCTCCCCAATTTTTAGGTCTTTTTGTGGATAACGCTGTCTAACAAAAACGCCATCTTCACGCAACAATACGACATTATCCTTGTTCTTTTCCACTACAGTAGCTTTCATCTTAATTACCTCTTCTTATAGATTCTAGATAAGTACTCAGATATGGAAAATCACCACTAAGTATTTCAGCTGCTGCTATTAAATACTTACGATAACGTTCCAATATTTTTTGGGGTGTACCTGTATTTTTATTTAATTTTGTCAAAGGAAGCTTTTTGCTTATCCGCATTTCATTTAATAAGACATCATCACTTATCATGTATTTGATGACTACAGCACAAGCCTTCTTGGTCTTAACTGCTTTAGGAGAACTATCAACAAGATCACTAAATTTAAAACCATAACTCATTAAGATATCAGAAATGACCATTATCTCATCTTTTAAATTGATAACTTCTTCATCATAATCACTTTTATCCTTTAACCATTCATCGCTAACTTCCACCTTATATTTTTGTTGATGGCGAAAATGATCAATCAAACTTCTTGTGATCAATAATTGCGCAAAGGCTAAAAATGAGCCTTTGTCATAATCATAACTCTTGATCGCATCATAAAATGCTAATAAAGCAATTGAATACTCATCATCATTTTTGCTAACAAATCTTTTACTTATCTTAAAAGCAACTTTTAAAATGAAGAATTCATTATCTTTAATGAATTTTTCTATTTCTTCATTATCACTAGCTGCGTCTATCGCTTTTTTATCAATCTCTCTCATTATCACCTAAGTTGATATATAAACAATTATTGCTTATCAATATCATTTCATCTACAATTAAATCATACAACATCTAGATTACATAATAAAATACATTTATATACAGGAGGATGAAATGAATAAAACAAGAAAGGCTCTGATAAATGCTATTCTTTTAATATTAACATTGATCATTAATGCTTTAGGTGCAATCGGATGGTTAAATGGATTATCACAGAAAGCAGTGTCAGACATGTATCCAACCTTGATAACCCCAAGCCCTTTTACTTTTAGTATTTGGGGAGTTGTCTATTCTTTTCTGATCTTATCGATTATCATGATGCTACTCAGAAATAATGATCCCTACTATCAAAAAGCTGTCGATCGAATTTCAATCTTATTTTGGATATCATGTATCTTTAACATCGCTTGGATAATAGCCTTTTCCTATGTATTACTTGAGCTATCATTGGTGTTAATCTTTGGTTTCACGATCGTTATGGCCTTGATCTGTACACAATTAGCCTTGATTAATGATAAACATCGTTTTCTACTACCAATTACTTTCAGTCTATATACAGGATGGTTATTTATCGCTACTGTAGTAAATACAGCAGCTACCTTAGTTAAGATACAATGGCAAGGATTCAATATACCCATAATGATCTGGTCGATCATTGCGCTTATCGTAGCTATCATCATTGTATTACTTGTCAACACGCAATTAAAAAATGCCGTTTTTCCCTTACCGATCGCATGGGCTTATTTTGGCATTTATCAAAATCTATCCACCCTGTCATTAAGCAATGATTATCAGTTATTAAAGATAACAGCTTTAATAGGTATGGCTATCTTAATCGGGATTGCGGCCATTCAGTTATATAAAAATCAATTTAGCATAATTGCTAACGATTCAATATATTAAATATCAAAAAACAACAGTATCTCTTTTCTGTTTAGCAAAGTACATGTTTTTATCTACTTTTGATATAAGAGTATCAATAGTATCATTAGCATCACTTTCAAAGCTTACTAAACCAATGCTAGAAGTGATCCTGATGATCTTTTTATTGTACTTGATATCAAGATCTTTAATCTTTATTCGTAATCGATCAGCCACTAAATAAGCAGTGTTGATATTAGTGTTTGGTAAACAAACAATGAACTCATCTCCACCATATCTACCAACAACATCATATGTCCTTACATTAATTGTTAGAAACTTTGCGAACACCTGTAACACTTTATCACCACATTGATGACCTAACTGATCGTTAACCTCTTTGAAATGATCAATATCGATCATCATCAAACACAAAACTGACTTCTCGCGCTTAACCCTTGCCATTTCCTGTTGTAGATTATCCATTATGGCTCGCCGATTATAAATGCCAGTCAAATAATCAAAATAAGCGAATAATTTTTCTTGTTCAGCTATTTTTTTACTTAAACTGATATCCCGAATTATTATCACCGTCCACTCGTTTTCCTGATCATCATTAAAAATAGCTGAAGTTGTATCAGAAGTGAATACTTCACCACTTTTTTTGACAAAATTAAGTTCAGCTCTAACTTTGCCATTAACCGCACGTGTTTGTAAAGCAGGAATTAATCGCTCATCATTAATATCAACGATTCCATTTCTTCCAGCAACACAAAGCTAATCCTCACTCATTTGGAACAATTCACAAGCCGCTGGATTCGCTCTTAAAATTTTCCCATCTGGACTTGTTAGTAAGATTGCATCCATGCTATTGTCAAAAATAAAGCGATAACAATCTTTGCTTTTAAAACTACTCATGCTTCACCTCACTAATCTTATATAACACCCAAACTGTATATCCCATGGCTTAATCCTAAGCCTGTTCCAAGACCAATACTTATTGTTAGGAAATTTAAATCAAGAGAACTTAGAAACGGCAACAATGAAATAACACTTTCATTAATCTCTTCGTTTAAATTAAATGCAACAACCATAAAACCAAAAGCAATCGCAATTAGTAAGCCAATCACCATACCAAATAAAATAACAATCAGACATAAAATGATGAATAATCCCTTTTTTTTCATTTTATTACTCCATTATGATTAAAGAACAAAAACAAGATACAAATGATGATCAACATTGCGATCAATATCATTTTTTCATATCTTGCTTTTTTCATTTATCTAGCTTCTGCTTTCCAAGCTAATGCAATCAATCGCACATAAATGTCACTGCTGTTTGGCCTGATCATGATGGATTCAATCTCTTCTTGTTTAATCTCATAACTTTTAGCAATCTGTGCTAATTCTTGTTCAAGTTCCATATTCATGGCTTTGATCTGTTCTTCAATACCCTCTACTGTATCTTGAGCGATATCAATGTCTTTACCGCTTGATAGTGCTCTTGATGTACTCCTG
>JAQUCI010000059.1 GCA_028686295.1 Erysipelotrichaceae bacterium
CAGCGGTCAACGTACAGATGATGGTATTTGGTAATATGGGTAATGATTGTGGAACTGGTGTAGCCTTTACTCGTAATCCAGCTACTGGTGAGAAAAAACTATATGGTGAATTCTTAATGAACGCCCAAGGCGAAGATGTTGTTGCTGGGGTTAGAACGCCAAAAACGATTGAAGAGTTGGCTTTACTTTCACCAAATGCTTATAAAGAATTTGTTAGAATTTGTGATGTTCTTGAAGAACACTATCGAGATATGCAGGATATGGAATTTACGATTGAAAAGGGTAAGTTGTTTATGTTGCAAACTCGTAATGGTAAAAGGACTGCTGCAGCTGCGCTTAAGATCGCAGTCGATCTTGTAAATGAAAATATGATCAGTAAAAAAGAAGCTGTGATGCAGATCGATCCAAAAGCGCTTGATGCACTTTTGCATCCACAATTTGATCAAGTTGCGCTTAAAGAAGCACAACATATTGCGACAGCCTTACCGGCTTCACCTGGTGCAGCTTGTGGAAAAGTAGTCTTTACAGCTGCTGATGCTGTTTTGGCAAAAGAGCGTGGTGAGAAAGTTGTTTTAGTTCGTCTTGAAACGTCTCCTGAGGATATTGAAGGCATGTATGTAGCTGAAGGAATCTTAACTGCACGAGGTGGTATGACATCACATGCAGCGGTTGTAGCTAGAGGAATGGGCAGATGTTGTGTATCTGGTTGTGGAGAGATTAAATTTAATGGGAAATCGTTTACTTTAGACGGCGTTAAATTTAGCGAAGGTGACCATATTTCATTGGATGGAGCAACTGGTAAGATTTATGCTGGTGCGATCAAGACAGAGGCTGCTAAGATTAGTGGTGATTTTGAAACGATCATGAATTGGGCAGATGAATTTAGAGTGCTAAAGATTAGAACTAACGCTGATACACCAAAGGATGCCGCACAAGCTGTTGCTTTTGGTGCTGAAGGTATTGGCTTAACTCGTACTGAACATATGTTCTTTGACACCGATCGTATCAAATCAATGCGTGAAATGATCGTAAGTAATAATGAAGAACAACGTCGATTAGCTTTAGCTAAATTACTTCCGATGCAAAGAAGTGACTTTGAAGGATTATATGAAGCTATGGAAGGAAGACCAGTTACTATCAGATATTTGGATCCACCATTACACGAATTCTTACCAACAAAAGAAGAAGATATTAAAGAATTAGCAGCTGATATGGATATTTCGGTTGGCGATCTAGAATATATCATTAGTGAATTACATGAATTTAATCCAATGATGGGACATCGTGGTTGTCGTTTAGCTGTTACTTATCCTGAAATTGCTGAAATGCAAACACAAGCTGTTATTGAAGCAGCACTTAATGTTAAGGAAAGACATCCTGACTGGACGATCGTACCAGAAATAATGATACCATTAGTTGGTGAACTCAAAGAATTAAAATATGTTAAAGAGATCGTCGTTAAGACAGCTGATCGGATTATTGCTGAAAAAGGATCGGATATGAAGTATATGGTAGGTACGATGATCGAAATTCCTCGTGCTGCATTACTTGCGGATGAGATAGCTCAAGAAGCTGAATTCTTCTCATTTGGTACTAACGATCTAACGCAGATGACATTTGGCTTCTCGCGAGATGATGCTGGTAACTTCTTAGATAGTTATTATGATAAAAAAATATTTGAACAAGATCCATTCGCCAGACTTGATCAAAAAGGCGTTGGCAAACTAGTTGATATGGCATGCACACTTGGCAAATCAGTTCGTCCCAATATTAAGTTGGGCATTTGTGGTGAGCATGGTGGTGACCCAAGTTCAATCGAATTCTGTCACAAAGTGGGATTAAGTTATGTTTCTTGTTCTCCATTCCGTGTACCAATTGCACGCTTAGCTGCTGCTCATGCCGCAATTAAAAACTCTAAATAATAGATAAATGAATAAAGATCCAAATCTTGATATAATTAACGATTTGGATCTTTTTTGTTAGATTTTACTTCTTTATTATGTTTATGAATAACTAAGATCAAAGTAGATATTGTTATTAAGACTAAACCGTATTGACTAAATTTTAATATTGTAATACTTGATTTTGTCTTTTGGATCATATCATCATAATCTAATTGAATTGCTTTGTCATTATCATATAGGATATAGCCCTTGATAAAGAATTCGGTTGGTTCATCAAGCTTTATCCTTTGACTCATCATTGTTTCATTATTATTAGTTGATACTGTTATGTTCTCATTCTTGTCAACAATCGTTGTAGCCGGTAAAATCAAATTTATTGTCAGCTCACTTTGCTTAAGTGATGATAAAAGATCATCTTTGATCATGGAAGGTAACTGATATAGCCCAAAAGCATCAAGCATCTTATCTAGATCCAAGACCATGTCGGCGGTTATTGCATGTTGATTTTCAGTTATCAAATATGAAAGATCACTTGCTATAAGGAAAGTAAGTTTTGGATCGTCCATGATAGTCTTTAAGTTTTCATATGCACTTTTATAATCGGGGTTATCTTGTTTAAGGATCATACTGATCAAAATTTGATCATCAGTGATCCGATAATCTGTTTCAAATCCGAGAGTTTGATAGTGCTGAATAGTATTCTCACATAAAGCAGACAAGCCTTTTTTTAGGTCGGAGCTTGCATGGCTTATATCAACATCAGCTTTGTATTCTAACTTTACTGTATGATCTTCTTTGATTTGATAGGTGATGCTAGCTGTAGTGCAACCGTGTAATAATATCATTAAAATCATGATTGCAAGGATCATCGTTTTTTGTTTATTTAAATTCATAGGTAAGTACTTCCGATTTATATAATGTATCATCTGGTAATAGTGCCGTAACAATAAATTTCTTAATGCCCTTATCCAAGTTGTCATAACGCCAATAGATCATATCATATGTTTCATAAGAAACAGTTCCAATATAAGCCTTATTTGATTGATTAGGATAAACAGTTTTGATTGGTGTCATATTAGAACCGTCTTCATCACAACAGACAAGTGTATAGATCGCATCTTGATAAATATCATCCCAACTTATGACATAGTGAATAAAGTCTAGAGCACCAGAGATCGAATCATGATGAGAATAGCCTTTTGTGATTCTAGGTTTGAAACTCTTTTTTTCATAAATGGTACCTTCTGACAATTCTTCATCGATAAATGAATAAAAGTAAGCTTTTAATCCATCAACTTCATCAGCAAATGGAAGCAACAGATTTCCTTGGATAGTGCCATTATAAGACCACCATCTGACATTTTTTTGCTCATTGTAGATATTTTGTTGGATATCAGTATAAGAAGAAACACTTCTTGTCATTGGTGAACCCATCAATTGTACATAATCATCTGCTGCGATTTCGATCAAATACCAGTGATGATTAGCATAATAATGTGTTGCATGACTCCAATTGTAGAAAACTTCACTATCAAAATTTCTAATACTTTCATATTCGCTATTGTCAACATCATCACCATTAAAGAAATGATAAAAGGTGAAGTGATGACCATATTCATGACTTAAGACATGTGCCATATCAGCAACAGTAGTATAATAATCACCATTATATAGTCGAATAGTACCCATGTAGATAAAAAATGGTATTTCACTATTATCTGCTAAAGCAGGCCATTTTAGATTTAACTTAACTTTTTTAAGATTGTTTGATTGCACACCAGCTGCATAGCTATCGGCTTCACCATAAACGATAACTTCATTAAGAAGGGTGAATTCTTCACCATGTTTATTTAATCTTAATTCTTCGTATAATTGTTTAAGTTTTTCTGTATTCCATATATCACTATAACTTGTCATTGTTATGCCATCATCTGATTGATAACGATATTTTGCCTCTAAAACAATATCTTCTTGTTCTTCTAAAGCAGCTAAACCATCTTCGTTATGATTGAGGTTTGTTTGATGGCCACTGATAAACTTATCTATCTTATTTGAGTTTGCTTGAAGATTTATCAATTTATCATTAAGTTTTTCAATCAAAAAAATGGTAGTTATACTACCCAATATTGAGATGATAATCAAGATAAATAGATAATTGAACTTAATTTTTTTTAACATGAAGACTCCATGCGTAATTTATACTGATATCATTATATCTAAAAAAAGATATTAAAACTAGTGATAAATCTAATAATATTAATGTTAAATGCACTTTATCCAAATCAATTTAGTGAACTAGCAATGATAATCATAGTCAGGTATTTGTTTTTCTGTTATACTATTCACTGAGGTTTATTATGATCCATATCAACGATATTAATAATTTTAACATATGTAAACATTTATATGTCAAAAGTCAAACTAGCACCTATACTAATACTCATCACTTCATTAACATGGATGAAACTTTGAGTATCATCGCTATCAAAAAACTTAATATCACAAATGCTTTTTTTGGGCAAAAAAATGATAATAATCAAATAAGTATACAAGCGATGAATGATAACGATTGGTTGATAAAACCACGTTTTGAGTATGAAGAATTAAGAGTCAAGATCCCAATCATGCACCGGGTCAATGATAAATGGGATGTGTATTTTTTAAGGAATGAATTATATCCAAAGGAAGATAATATTCAGTATATAGCTGATAATATGTGGGTTTTAAATAAATTGAGCATAACTGTGAATAATGTTATGATCATGCACTTTAATGCTAATTATGTGAGAGAAGAGAATATTGATTATCAGAAACTAATGGTCATCACTGAACGGGTGTATAATCATAATAATCATCCATCAAAAATCATAAATGAGTCGATAAAGAATAAGACTAGGGATTTATCGTTGATCATTAAGGCAATTCGTGATTTTGATGTTACTAAATTAAAAGCACCAAGAAGAGAAAAGAAATGTACGCGTCGTTACAAATGTCGTTTCTATGATGATTGTTTTAGTGAGGAGTCGTTGATGCCTGATAATTCGATCTTAACGTTAGTTGGAAGTGAAAATAAATATAAGATGAAAGAAAAGGGAATTGATTTCTTAGCTCAAGCTGACCTAGATCAAATTGAAGGTACAAGACAACAATATGCGCAAATAATGGCCGATCGTAATGGAGGATTGTTTGTTGATAAGCTCAATTTAAGTTTATGGCTTAAAGATCAAATTATAAGACCTATTTCTTTTTTGGATTTTGAATGGGATCGCTATGCTGTACCACCCTATATTAATATGAAACCATTTGACGTCTTGTTATTTCAATATTCTTTGCATATTCTTGATGATGAACTAACACACAAAGAATATATTGGTGTTGAAGACTGCCGTAAAGAATTCATAGAATCATTGTTGGCTAATTTACCTAAAACGGGCTCGATCGTTGTCTTTAATGCCAGTGGTGGTGAACAATTACGATTACAAGAGTTAAAACAATATTTTCCTGAATATGAGAAACAGATCGATGATGTGATCGATCGGATCATCGACATCAGTATTCCTTTCAATTTAGGGATGTTATATCATATTAAGATGCGTGGCTATTATTCACTTAAAAAAATTATTGAAGCGATCGATGAACGTCTGTCTTATCACAATTTGGGCATCTCACAAGCGATGAGTGCAGTTGATACCTATCGATTATTAGATGGTCAAAAAAATAATGATAACAAAGATAAACTGATAAAGGATCTTTTAGCCTATTGTGCCATGGATACCTATAGTTTATATCAGATCTATAAATGGTTTATAGAGATCACTAATCAAAAGGAGGAATCATGCCAGGTTTGATCACTCACGTTTTGATGGCTGAAAAAACGATAAATGAACTATCAGATAATATAGTCACAAAGGCGATTAACAAACATCATGATTTATTTATCCTTGGAGTAAGTGGTCCGGATTTTTTATACTACCATAGTAGTTTACCAGGCAGTGATTCAAGACTGAGAGAACACTTTACACAACTTGGTAATGATATCCATAGCGAACATGTAAATGATTTTTATCATTTAGCCATTAAGATCGTCAAGAATGAAAAGGATAGTGTTAAAAAAGAAAAAATGATCGCTTATCTGGCTGGTCATCTATCACACTGGGCACTGGATTCACAAACCCATCCTTTTATATTTTATCGCACTGATGGAACAACCCCAGAAACTAAGTATGATCATTATCGCTATGAAGCGATGATTGATAATTACATGTTTCATGATCAAAAAGATGGGGTGACGCTAAATCTGCCAGTGGCTAATCTAATAAGTAAGACAAATGACATTGATGTTATCACGGCTATATATCAGCCAATATGTAATGAGCTTTGGCATGTATCTGTTGATTTACGTCATATTGTAAAAGCATTCCGTGATTTTCATAATGTTTTATTATTAAGTTATGATCCTATTGGTGTATGGCATCAGATGATCACTTTTTTTGAATTACTTATTAAAGATAAGTGGCGGTTTACTAGTCATTTTATAACTTTGAAGAAAGATCTAACAAAAGATATATTAAATATTAATCGACAAAAGTGGAACGATCCATGTGATTGTAGCAAGGTTTACCATGATAGTTTTTTAGAATTGTTTTATCAATCGATTGATTTAAACACCAGGGTCTTAACTGAACTAAATAATGTGTTTATTCATGATACAGATAAAGAACTATTAACGATCATTAATGATCGTTCATATGATACAGGACACAATGATCATCAAACGATGAAGTATTTTGATCCTATTTACTAGAAAGGTTAACTATGAGAATTTTCGATCTGCACGCAGATATTGGTGCTGACATTTATCTAAAACATAACAAAAATAATAAAAATGTCTTTAAAAATGATCATCTTAGTAAATTATTAAGTGGTGAAGTATATGGTGTTACAACTGCTTGCTTTTTTTCTGGAAATGAAGATTGGGAAACAATGCAAGCAATGGTATTAGCAACAGCAAACGAATTAAGGGAAAACAGCGAGACAACAAGATGGATCTTAAGTAAAGAAGATTTTATTATCGATGACAAAATTCTAGCTGTTATCAGTGTTGAAGGAATGTGTGGAATCATTGAAAACCCCCAAGATAAGATTGATTGGTTATATGATAATGGAGTAAGGGTTGGTTCATTAACCTGGAATGACAGTAATCGTTTAGCTGAAGGTTGGCCAAATGATCCTTTAAGGGGATTAAGCGCTATGGGTGAAGAGGTTATAAAACGAATGAATCAACGAAAGATGATCATAGATATTTCTCATACTAATGAGAAAACATTTTGGGATATAATTTCTCTGAGTCAGTCACCAATAATCGCAACCCATTCTAATGCTAGAAGTTTATGTAATCATCAGCGTAATTTAACAGACCAACAAATAAAGGCTATTGGTCTAAAGGGTGGTCTTGTTGGGTTAAATGCTGCAAGAGGGTTTATTAATAAGGATGTAGAAAAACAAAATGCTCATCATTTAGCTATTCATGGTAAATACATTGCGGATCTTATCGGGTATGAGCATTTAGCGATTGGTTTTGATTTCATGGATTTTTTTCCTGAAAGGTACAATGGTTCAATGGCTAATGATCTAAATAGTGCCTTAGAAAGTCAAAATTTATTAGTAGCTCTAAAAGAAATAGGTTTTTCTGATCATGAGATTAAAGCGATCGCTTATGATAATGTTTATAAGTTTTTGAAAAGATATCTATAAATTTTCAGTTATTTTTCTTATTATATTGAGTTTTTTCGTTATAATATAGTTAGGAGGTATAACAATGAAATTTTATATCTATGGACAAAATGTCAGTATCACCGAAGCAATGCAGAAAAGAATCGAAAAGAAATTATCATTTTTAGAGAAGTATTTCATTATCGATGATGAAACAGTGGCGAATGTAATTGTTAAGATTTATCCCTTATATCAAAAGATCGAGGTGACTATCCCGACTAAAGTAGGTATATTAAGGGCCGAAGTGGCTCATGATGATTTATATGCGGCTATTGATCTTGCGGTTGATAAACTAGAAGATCAGATCAGAAGACAGAAAACAAGATTGTCACGAAAACATCGTGAAAAACTCGCTTTAGCTTTCTTGGAAGAAGAAGATGTTATCGAGCATGATGAAGATGATGAAGTGGTTAGAACTAAAGTCGTCAAGCTTGAAAGAATGGATCTTGATGAAGCTATATTGAGAATGGAGATGTTGGGACATACCTTCTTCCTGTACAAAGATGCTGAGACAAATGCTGCGGCTGTTGTTTACAAGCGTAACGATGGTGGCTATGGATTGATTGAAACTGAATAACACCTATAGTGCTCAAGTGAGCACTTTTTTTTTACCGCTTTTATTCGTAACATGCTATAATTCTATCGATGGGAGGTCATCTTATGAAATTAATGAATAAAGTTAAAGATTTGATCGCTCCTGAGGTTGAAGAAGAGTATGTAGAACTGAC
>JAQUCI010000060.1 GCA_028686295.1 Erysipelotrichaceae bacterium
AATAAGTATCCACTAGCTTAGCTAGTGGTTTTACTTTTGCGGGCGTAGCCCTGTAATACTAGCAGCGCTTTACAGCGCGAATGCAGTCCGTCATTTGCATCGTTTACTTCTTACCCGTAAACGGGTCTATATCTTCGAGCGTCATCTGCTCGGCTATTTTGTCTTCTTTCAGTTGATTCGCGATGTACTCTTTGATTTTCTTTGTATTCTTGCCAGCAGTGTCGACATAATAGCCTCGACACCAAAACTGTCGATTACGATATTTATACTTCATATTCCCCCATCGCTCATAGATCATCAAACTGCTTTTCCCCTTCAAAAATCCCATCACTCCCGATACACTCATCTTCGGGGGTATCTCAATTAACATATGTACATGATCAACACACACTTCTGCTTCAAGTATGTTGATCCCTTTCCATCGACAGAGCTCTCTCAATATCGCTCCTATTTCTAAACGTTTTTCATCATAAAATACTTTCCTTCGGTACTTCGGCGCAAATACCACATGGTATTTGCAGCTCCAAGTTGTGTGTGATAGACTATGGGTGTCCTGCATAAGGTCCTCCTTCTGGTTTCTAAGCGCAATTGACAGACTGCACTTTTATACTACCAGAAGGAGCTTTTTTTGTCAGGAATACACCGCTAAAGCTCTCCGGAACCCCCAGACTATCTGGGGGTTTTATTAACAATAAAAGACTGAGATAAACTCAGTCATTCTTGAACAATCATGATATGATTTGGCAAACAGACAATCGGCACAGGCGATCCTTCTTGTACCCATCCTATTTTTTCACAATCATGGTTAGGGCAATCAACGTTAAAAACTCGATACTCTCCATCTTTAACTTCGATATGCAACTCTCCATAATCACCAACAAGATCATAGATAGCATCTTCATGGATATCAAAAACCAATACGACTTCATCGTCATGATATACCGTAGCTAATACCTTATCACCAACAGGTACTCTTTTGAAATATACAAAAGCCGCCATAACTACAGCAAATACCAATATCAATGCTAATACGATAATTTCTTTTTTCTTCATATTACTCCTAAACAGTTTGATTATATCAGATTTGTTAGATTATAACAGATATATTATTCTTATGATCAACTTCAATGATCTTATTCTTAATGATATAGTCAGCGATACAATCAACGATATGTTTTTGGGTATCTTTAACTAATCTCGCTTTTTTATACATACGATAATCACCACCACCTACTGCACGATAATTATTCATAGCTACTTTATAATAAGCGTAATCATCAACAGGATTACCTTTATACAATAATTTGATTATCCTATTTTTATGTGGATTAGATACTTTGATCGTATATTCTATTCCATCAAACATATCATAATTATAGTGTTTTGGTTTTGGTCTTTCAAAAGAATCCGATACAACGATCTTCCCATCTTTAATAGCGAAATATTCAGCACTCTTTTCTAGTGCTTCTTTTAATTGGCCACCAGTTAACTCAACAACAACCAAACTATTTGGATATACATATGATGATATGATATCTCGCATTGTGATCTCATTATTAAAACCGTATACCTTATTTGCTAATCCAACCGCAGCGATATCAACATTAGCGCTATCCATTTGTACTTGGTTTAAAAAAGACACCAATGGATGTTTATGCAATCTAGCACCAAACATATCATCTATTAATAGATTTCCTTCTTTTAACTTCCCTAAAGGTTTATCAAGCCATACTTGTGTTTTTTCTTCTTCGTCTTTTACGATATCAAGCATCTTATCATCAATACTATCGCTAGCTTTGAGCAATCGTGCATCAATATGATCTTTAAAGACATCAACAACTGCAATTTCTTGAGCATCCTGTGCTGTTTGGGTAACTATCGTATTGTTAATCTTAGCAACCAAACTTCGATGTTGGTGTCCCGTTATTAACAGATCTAATCCTTCAGTTTGCCGACATATTTCATAACCTTGGTTTTCACCAGTTATCAACTCTGTTTCTTTACTAGTCTGCAAATCTCTTTCAATCCCACCGTGGTACATACAAATGATATGATCAACTTTTTCAATTTCTTTTATTTTCATTACGGTTCTTTTAACAAAAGCCAAGGACTCTTCGAAAGTATAACCCCTTATATGATCAGGATGTTCCCAGTTGGGAATATAATGAGTAACACAACCAATAAGAGCAATCTTTATCTTATTATCAAATTCATGGATCACATAACCTGAATTGATCGGACTATTATCTTGATAAATATTTCCTGTTATCCATTTAGCATTAACATCTCGATAAAAAGCTCTCATTATCTTTGAACCATAATTAAAATCGTGATTCCCTGTATTCAAATAATCATAACCGAGATAATTCATTACTTTAGCCATTGGATTTGTTTTATCTGCCATAAATAAATAATGATGATATAACAAGGGACTCCCTTGAAGGATGTCCCCGTTATCTAATAACAGCGTATTTTCATTTTTAAGTTCAAAAATTAATTTAGAAAGTTTTGATAAACCAGCACTTATTTCTTTTTTGTCACTATAACTATATGCAGAAACGCTACCATGAACATCTGATGTGATCAATAATCGACAATCCATATTATTCTCCAGTTGCTAACTTACTACGTAATTTTGTAGATATAAACTCAAAGATCAATACAACAATGATCAAGCCCAACAACATAGCGCCAACCTCTTTCCATCTCATGCCTGAGATCGCAAATATTAATGAGGCCCCAATTCCACCAGCTCCAACAATACCTAGTATCGACGCTTGTTTAATATTTACATCAAAACGATAGATGACAATCGATATGATATTTGAGCTAAGTTGTGGGATTATCCCATAACGTATCTTTTGGATCGTTGAACAACCAGCCGCATCTAAAGCTTCGATGATTCCATGATCTAAATCCTCTATAGCTTCGATCATTAACTTCGATAACATACCAATTGATGTTACTGACATTGTTAAAACTCCAGCAAAAGGTCCAGGACCTGTTACTTTAATGAACATAATGCCGTACATAAATGAAGGAAACGCTCTTATTATTGAGATGATCAATAGCCCAGATCTGCTGATCATTTTAGGGGTGATCGTTCTTGATGAAATAAAAGCTAGGGGTAAAGCCAACGTCATACCAACGATCGTTCCCAAAAAGGCAATAGCTATCGTCTCCAACAACATATACGCTAATCCACTTTTGCTCATATCCGTGATCAAGGCTAATGAGGGCTGAAATATTCCTTTCATGATATTGATCGCGATCTCTAAACCCTTTTGATTAACGTTTTTGAGTTCTATCGTCTGAGTTCCAAGGTAAATAACTAACAACAATGCTAAAATAGAAATAACTACCTTTGGCCAATATACTGGTTGATTCTTCAGCTGTTGCGCTACAGTCAGTTTTTTAGCAGTCATGATCACACCAACTTTCTACGCAGATAACGCGAAGTTGATTCAATGATGATAACCGTCAACACTAATACGATTAACATTAAGCCAGTGTTACTATAAGCACGCCATGTTAATTGCGTATTGATCAAAACACCAATACCACCAGCACCAACATAACCAAGTATAGCAGCACTTCTTACATTCATTTCAAAATTATAAAGTACTGTTGAATAATAATAACCTTTTACCTGTGGAAATACTGAACAGATAATACTTCTTGCTCGCGATGCACCAGTTGATATCATTGCTTCATAAGGACCCATATCAACTGTTTCAATCTGTTCATACATCATCTTTACACAGATTGGAAAAGTAAAGATAGCAATCGCTATCATCCCCGAAAAAGCGCCACTACCAAATATTAAGGCAATCAATTTAGCGTATACCAACACTGGCAATGTTCTAAGTAATCCAAGCAATGTACGATTTGAAGTTAATAAATATTTATTTAATTTAAACTCAGGATTAGAAGATAAATAAAAACTAACTGGAAGAGCCAAAACGGCAGCTATCAATGTCCCCAATAAAGACATCATTATCGTAGCGACCATTGGCTTAAACATGACAGAAAAGAAATCAAAATTTGGTGGAAACATATCATCGATCATCTGTACGAAGTTTTTACCATTCTTGATCCACACATTGATATCAACATTGGTTATTTGAGCAGAGATAATGACTAATATCACGACAACGATCGTAATATAAGGACCCCAATTGAATTTTTCCTTAATCGATTTTCCATTACTTAATACAAAAGTATCTGGTAAAAAGATCTTTTTAATCAAGTTTAACATTCTTTTTCTCCATTAATTCATCTTCGGATAATTCACGTCCGTATATTTTCTTTAATGTATCATTATCAATATTTGCAACACTTCCGTCATACACGATCTTACCAGCTTGAATACCGATGATCCGTTGAGCATATTTCAAAGCCAAATCTACATGATGAATATTTATGATGATCGTAATATTAAACTCCTCATTGATCCGTTGAAAATCCTCCATAACTACTGCAGCCATGACCGGATCAAGAGACGCGACTGGTTCATCCGCCAATATGATCTCAGGATCTTGGGCAAGCGTCCTAGCCAATGCTACTCGTTGTTGTTGACCACCAGATAATTGATCAGCACGAATATATGCTTTTTCCAGTATTCCTACTTTATCTAACGCCTCTAAAGCTTTTATCTTATCTTGTCTTGAATATAAACCAAGGATTGACTTAAATAAAGACATATCTGCCACCCTTGAAGCAAGAACATTCTTTATGACCGTTGTTCTGTTTACAAGATTAAAAGATTGGAATACCATTCCTATCTTGCGACGAAACTTACGTAGTTTCTTACCTTCAAGTTCTGATACATCAATATCATTGACAACTAACTGACCACTAGTTATATCTATCATCTTATTAACAGTTCTTATTAATGTTGATTTACCTGCTCCAGATAGACCAATGATCGCAACAAATTCACCTTGTTCAATCTCTAAGTTTACATCAACAAGTGCTTGGACACCGTTGGGATATGTCTTACTGACATTATTGAATTTAATCATATATTCTCCTTAAAAAATAGGCGCGTTATAAGTAAATAACGCGCCATGATCACATACTACTTACTTAGCAAATAAAGCGTTAGCTGCACGAGTTGAATCATAATCAGAATCAGTTCCTACAACATAACCCTTATGGCTATATGGAGCAACAGTTGCCAAACCCTCTTCGGTTTGAACGATTTCAATAAACGCTTCTTGTAAAGCTGTCTTCAACTCTGGTGTCAATTTTTCACTAGCAGTTGATACAGCAATCGTATCGTTCATTATTGGATCACCAACAGCGATAACTTTGATATAATCCCAAACTGAACCTTCCATACCATAGGTATCTGTCCAAATTTCTGGTTTATCAACATCAGATCTTACATCATTATAACCAAAAGTAATTTGACATTGATCACTTACTAATTTTGACATATTATCAGTATAACCACCATCAGGAATTATATTAGCAACATCGTTTAAAGTCTTTTCAAAACGTGTGTGTAACCACAAACTTGGATAAACGAAGCTAGCACCTGAAGTAGAGCTACCTGAACAAATCGTTACACCATTAATATCTTCCCAAGTTAACTCTTCACCAGCTTCAACTTTAGCATAAAGTTCTGCGCCTTTTTCGCTATCTATATTAACATAGAACAATGAGCGATAGTTAGTAGCTTGTCCTTCACCACTTAGGTTAGGAACTTCTGGGTCGTTGTAATCCATTGGGTTTTCTGTTTCAAACATCTTTGCATCACGTGTAGCGATCAACAATAATTCAGCTCCATCACCAGCATATAATACATATGTACTAGCAGGAATAAAACCAATGTCAACCGTTCCTGAACGCATTGCTTCACCAACAGCCGCATAAGATGTACCAACAGAAATGTCGATTGCACCTACATCAAAACCTTTTTCTGCCAATTTAGCTGTCAATAAGTCAGCTAAAGGAGCAGCAGCAGTAAGAATTACATCAGCATCCTTACTTGGAACAAACTGAATGCTCAATGATTCAACTTGTACATTACCAGTTTCTGGTTCTTCTGCTTCTTTAGCACAACCAAAGACCGATAAAAGCATCAAAGAACATACAAACAATGCAAGTAATTTTTTCATCTATCGTTTCTCCTTTTCTTTTTCTAACGACAATTTAATTTTAAAGTATTTATATAGTGATGTCCATATAAACACTAAATGCCACGCTTACACTTTTTTCTTTCGGAAATAGTTTTCAATATCAATTATTTCCTTTATTATCATATCCGACAATACTGTCGCTCCATCATCAGTTACTAGTACATCATCTTCGATTCTTATCCCTATTTGTTCTTCTTCAATATAAAGTCCTGGTTCTACAGTTATTATGTTGCCAGACCTTAATGGTTCATCCCGATCGATACCCACATCATGGGTATCTAAACCTAATGAATGACTAACACCATGATAATAGTACTTTCGTACTGATTCAATACTATCAGCCTCGATCAAGCCTATTCTCTTCAGTTCTTTACGATATGTTTCTACTGTTATATCCTGTAATTGTGCTAAGGTAACACCTGGTTTAATCGCAGCAATTACATTTTTCTGCGCAAGTAATACTACTTCATAAATTTCCTTTTGTCGTGGCGTAAACACTCCATTGATCGGAAAGGTTCGCGAGATATCAGCACAATAATGTTTATAAGCTGCTCCAAGATCAAATAAAACCATTTCATTATCATTAATAACTTGATCATTATCAATATAATGCAAAACTGTAGCTCTATTACCACCAGCAGCAATCGTGGTAAATGCACGTTTGACATTTTGATCTTTTAACTCATGATCAAAATAAGCCTCCAATTCATTCTCATATATGCCTGTTTGCATTACATCTAACATTCGATTAATACCTTTATCGGTTATACTTATCGCCTTTTTGATCGCTTCTATTTCTTCTTCGGTCTTAATCGCCCGCATTTTTGTTATCATATGATAAATATCTGCTTGATGTAACCTTTTTAACACCGAAAACTTTTTTAACAGATTTTGTCCTAATCGAAACAATTCATTTGATTCATCATCAATATATACATTCTTTAGACCATAATTCTTTACATATTCTTCAATATTATGTGATAACTCATCAAGATATAAGACGTTATCAATCATAGATCTCGTTTTTGCCTCTTCTTTACTGATCGTTTTACCAACCCATTTCTCCATCATTAAATCAGGTTTTTTAATATATAATTCTTGTACATTTTGTTCTTTGTTCTTTATCATCAATAAAATAACATCTGCTTCATCAACACCTGTTAAGTAATAAAAATTACGATTGACACTAAAAGGATAATTTTCATCAGCACTTTTCTTGATCAAGGTGCCTGATGATAATAAAACTATGCTTTTATCTTCAATCTGTGCTAACAATTCACTACGTTTCTTTTTATGAAAAATCATATCATTCTCCCTTTTTTTCAATTAATACAACTGCTTGTGCCATTACCCCTTCTTCTCTACCGATAAACGATAATCCTTCTCCTTTTGTCGCTTTAACATTTATCTTATCTTCATTTATCGCTAAAGCTTTGGCAATGTTGCTTTGCATCATTGGTATATATTTAGCCATTTTAGGACGTTCGATCATTATCAAACTATCAATATTAACAATCTTGTAATCATTAAATGATAGAAGTTTTGCGACCTCTTCTAAGATAAATAGCGATGAGACATCCTTATATCGTGGATCATTGTCCGGGAAATGATGACCAAGATCTTTTTTACCCATTGCTCCGATTAAAGCCTCAGCTATCGCATGAGACAAAGCATCCGCATCAGAATGACCTAATAATCCTAACTCATGGACGATCTTTACTCCTCCCAAGATTAAAGGTCGATTCTTTACTAACCGATGAATATCGGAGGATTGTCCTATTCTTATCATAGATATACCTCATTATCATTATAACACTACTTTTGTGATATTAATGCACATTTAGCTGATATTCTATATGTTATGATTATAGGGAAGGAAGGTATGACCATGGATGATGTAGTAATAGTTGGAACAGCAGTAATCGATCAAATAATGAACTTAAGATCAACATTTATACCTAATGGTTGCAACAAGGTTGATTTATTTACAAATCATGGTGGATCCAT
>JAQUCI010000061.1 GCA_028686295.1 Erysipelotrichaceae bacterium
TCGAAACCTAGGGATCAGTCAAATCACATTCTATAACTGGCAAAAACAAGCACGAGAAAATGGTGGAGAGATTGAACATATTGGTTCAGGTAATTATGTAAGTGAGGAAGTAAAGGAAATTGCACGTTTGAAAAGAGAACTTAAAAATAAGACGATGCATTACAAATCTTAAAAAAAGCAATGGGTATTCTGGCAAAAAAGAACAATAGTTGTCTATGAATGCATTCACGAAGTTGAATCTAGAATATCCGTTAAAGGGGCTCTAAATGAACTCAAAGTTTCAACTTCAGGGTATTATGATTAAAAGAGAAGAAAGCCTTCTTATCAAGCCATACAGCAAGCAAGAATGAAAGAACAGATAATCGAAATCAACGAAGAATCTCATCAAATCTATGGTGCACCAAAGATCACAGAGATACTTCAAAAAACGGGACATAGGATATCACTAAGAACAGTTAGTAAATATATGAAAGAAGAAGGCATCAAAGCTCACTATATCAAGCCTTATACTACAACAACAAGAGATAGTGACTTCTCAAACAAATTGAATAATGTATTGAAAGGAGATTTCACACCAACAAAACCGGACGCTGTATGATGTAGTGATATTACCTATATTTGGACACAAACAGGTTTTGTTTATTTTACAAGCATTATGGATCTTTATTCAAGAAAAATCATAGCGTGGGAGCTAACAGAAACCTTAAGTGTTGAAGGTATCATCTCTTGTATTAATAAAACCAAACGAACAAGAAACATCAGTAATCCAGTAATCGTTCACAGTGATCGCGGAACACAGTATGTGTCTAATGACTATAAGAGCAACTTAGGTGATGGATTCATTCTAAGTTATTCTAGGAAAGGTAATCCTTGGGATAATGCGTGTATCGAATCGTTCCATGCGTTGATCAAACGAGAGTGGCTCAGTAAGTATTACTTTAAAAACATTAATGGTGTAAGAAGAGCTGTGTTTGAATATATCGATATATTCTATAATCGTAAAAGAATCCATAGTACACTTGGTTATCAAACACCAAATCAATACGAAATCAGTTACAACTTAAGAACTTGATTACAGACTATCAGTTTAAACTGTCCGATTTATTGACATAGTATCAATCATAAAGTCTAGTTTAAGGTCTACTTTAGTGCATTTTTAATACTATTAAGTATATAATTAAGATATAAAAGTACAGGAGATAAACATGAAAGTTAAAGATCTAACCCAGATAGCCATGTTGATGGCCATAACGATCATCTTAGGGATTGTTCCCAATATTGGGATCATTCAAATAGGCCCAGTATCATTGACTATCTTACATATTCCGGTTATTATCGCAGCGATGTTATTTAAAGTAAAGGGAGGAGCGATCGTTGGTCTTACCTTTGGTCTTACTAGTTGGTTTGTGGCTAGTACCAGAGCTGTAACACCAATAGATTTATTATTTGTTAATCCGTTAGTTTCAGTAGCACCAAGATTATTATTTGGTATTGTTGCTGGTGTACTTGTTGTGATGTTTGATAATCTCAAGAATCTAGTGTTAAAACATGGTGTTTTAGCTTTTGTTAGCACATTAATACATTCCCTTTTCGTTTATACATTCTTGTATTTTAATGGTAAAGAGTTATTTTTTCCCAATGTTGATGTGGGTGGGGCAGTTGCCAATTACGTACCATTTGTGATTGGAGCCTTTACGGTTAATTCACTAATCGAAGCAAGTGTTGCGGGCATCATTTGTGTTGTCATCATGAAAGCCATAAAGCGTTGATTTTAATGATATATTAGCAAACATTTAATAAATACCATAAACTGTTAGGAATAATTTATAATAATTGTTCATAAACGGTTTTTTTTATGTTAAAATCATAAATAGTGAAATAAGGGGACATTTTTATCAACTATTGGAAAGTGCTTGGTATAGCTAAGACCAAAAACATAAATGTAATTAAAACCGCCTTTATGCAACAGATAAAAATAATGCGATTAGACAGTGTTTTCAACGATTATTTAGTATTACAAACTGCTTATCTTGAAGCTATCAGATATGCAAAGAACAACAAGAATTTAACGAATTATAATGAACCATATATAAATCTGATTAATGTTAACAACCAAAAATTAAAAGAAATTAACGATGATGATCTTATTTACGATACTACTGAGAATGATAAGTATGAGATTGAGGGTTTTTGGCTAGAGTTGATCCACAATCTTAGCGATAAATATAAAAAAAATGATCGGAAGTTCTATAAAGAATTTTTTAAATCAAACAATATTGAAAAGTATCGTTACCATCTTTATTTTCAAGAAAAGCTTTGGGACTTCTTTGGTAGATTTGATTTTTTTGATATAGATAGATACATTGTCGTGCATATCATTTTCCCATTTCTCTATACTTTTTATCAATATACTAATGAATCAGTCATTATCAAATGTGATGTTGATATAATTCTTCGCTCATATTTGGTAGAAGTAAATCTTGTCAAGAAAGAGAAATATGAACTAGCAGCAAAGAAAAGGACATTTTCTCGTTTTATTTTAAAGCCGTTTATTTATTTTATCTTAATATCAATCCTTATTGCATATGCTCTAAGATAAATAACTAAGGATTTAGTTATGGGAGGTAGCTATCATAAATTACTGGAAAATATTAAAGATAAGTCCAACAGATGATGAGAAGAAAATTAAAGAAGCTTATGCTCAATTAATTCAAACGCATCATCCAGAGGATAATGAAAGTAAATTTCTAACACTTAAAGAAGCATATCATGCTGCTTTAAACTATGCAAAGTTTAAGAATCGCATCAATCAGAAAAACGAAATAACTGTAGACAAAGAAGAAATAAATGATAAAGATCTTGAGATAAATAAAGAACATGATTTTGATTTTTACAATGATCAATACAAGCCTCGATTTGAGATAAGCTTTAAGATGATCGAAAGTTTTATTGAATATTGCGAACCAATTGATGTTATTATGATCGACCGTTTTTGGTCTTATTTAGACACAGAAAGCACTCAAAATACGATCAATCAAAAATCGAAATGGAAGGCTATCACAACTCAATGGTATTTTAAATATTATCGTGATAATCTTTATTTTCAAGATCGCTTTTGGGATTTCTTTCAAAGATCTGATCCGAAATTGATAAATTATCGAGTAAGAATAAGTATTTTATATCCGTTCTTATCTAACGCTATCAATTATACAGATCCAGAAGTGAAGATTAAACATGATGTAGTCTTGATCGCTAATAATTACTTATCAAGTTTTAAACTATTTAAAAAAACAAAGCATAATGCACTAGAAATCATCGGTGTTATCTTGGGTTTATTTTATTTTGGATACATTGCTTTTGAGTTATTTGGTGAATGGATAAGATTCTTATCTAAGACGATAAATTCAATATTAGGAGGTTAATATGATATTAGGTGTAGATCTAGGTACTACTAATAGTACGGTTGGTTATTTCAATGAGGATCATTGGGAGTTAATACCTAATGAGTATAATGAGTTTTTAACACCGTCTGTTGTTTGTATTGAAAATAATGGTGAATATATCGTTGGTAAGATTGCTAAAGAAAAGATTATTACTAGTCCAAAAAATACTTTTTATAATTTCAAACGTACAATGGGTACAGATCGTAGATATAGTTGTAATGGGAAAGATTATTCATCAGAGGAATTATCGGCGATCTTATTGCGCTATTTAATCTGTCAAGCCGAACGCTATTTAAATCAAAAGGTTGATGAGATCATTGTAACTGTTCCGGCATATTTTGATGATAAACAACGCATTGCTACTAAAAATGCCGGAAGATTGACTAATGTCAAGATTGAAAGATTGATCAATGAGCCTTCGGCTGCTGCTTTAGCTTACCATCATAAAAATGGAAATGATGGTTATTACATGATTTTTGATTTTGGCGGTGGTACTTTAGACATTTCAATAGTTGATGTCTTTATGAACGTTATTGATGTGCAATCTATAACAGGTGATAATAATCTAGGTGGTGTTGATATTGATAACATGATAGTAGATCATTTCATCAAGCAGTTTCCTAACTTAAGATCAATTAATAAGGATGAATTATCTCGGTTACGCTCGATCGCAGAGCAGACCAAAATTAAGTTATCAGATGTCGATGAGTATGAACTAGTATTTGTGTATAAAAACGATATTTATCGTTTTAAGTATGATATCCAAACACTTGCCAATATTTGTAAAGACGTTCTACTAAGAATTAAAGAATTGATAACTAGAGTATTAAAAGATGCTCAAATAGATACTATAGATTTAACAGCTATCATTGGAATTGGTGGATCAAGTAAGATGTTAATGATCAAACAGTATCTTGAAATGATTACACATAAACCATTTATCATCGATATTGATCCACAAAATGCCGTAGCTATCGGTGCAACAAT
This sequence comes from Erysipelotrichaceae bacterium, assembly GCA_028686295.1. GTDB lineage: Bacteria > Bacillota_I > Bacilli_A > Erysipelotrichales > Erysipelotrichaceae > JAQUCI01. Next base: position 4,431 of record JAQUCI010000061.1, read on the forward strand.
CGCCACTGCGATTAAAACTCGTAATAACACGGTTAAAAATATCATTCTAACCGATGTATGTCCGTTTTCATTAGGGGTTGGAATAATTAATGATGAATACTCAGTCATTATTGCTAAGAATTCCTCATTACCTTGTTCACAAACTAGTCTTTATACTACAATACAAGATGATCAATCAAAGATAAAATTTGTAATATATCAGGGAGATGATTATCAAGCAAGCATGAACAAAGAATTGGCTAGGATAATAATAAATGTACCTCCTTTGCCAAAAGGTGAAGCTAACGTTTCGCTAAAATTTTCATATGATATTAATGGAATTCTCAACGTAGAGGCAGTATCAGAGATAGCTCAAAGAAATAAGACCATAATTACTAATAATATGCTTGATGAAGAAACCATTGATAAAAAACGTAAAGAGTTAGATCAACTAATTAATAACACTTTCTATTATCCTGAAGCAAATTATCTATTGGAAAGAGCTAAAGTGATGTATCAAGATGTACCAATAAATGTGAGGGAGCATTTAGGCCATGCGATTATCCAGTTTGAAAGGGTGTTAAATAATGGTAAAGCAACGACAATCCTAAGGAATTGTAAGAGTTTTAGTAAATATTTGGATTATATTGCTTTAAGTGATTTTCATGTAACTATCTATGATGATTATGATGATAATTATGAAGATAGTAGTGATGATGAGGATGATAAGTTATTAAGTTGAATAATTACTTTTTTCTTATGCATTTATTAAGTCAATCATGTTATTATTATGGTATATGATCAAGGATAAGGAGGACTCATGAAAGATCTAAAAGGAACGAAAACAGAACAAAACTTAAAAGAAGCTTTTTCTGGTGAAGCACAGGCTCGTACAAAATATACGTATTATGCCAGTAAAGCACGAAAAGAAGGTTATGAGCAAATAGCTGATATCTTTATGGAGACAGCTGAAAACGAAAAAGAGCATGCTAAATTATGGTTTAAAGCTTTACATGATAATGATATCCCAACAACGACGGTGAATCTAAAAGATGCTGCGGCTGGTGAACATTATGAGTGGACAGATATGTATGCTAATATGGCAAAAGATGCTCGTGATGAAGGATTTACAGCTATTGCATTGAAGATGGAAGGTGTTGCTAAGATTGAGAAACATCATGAAGAACGTTACCTGCAATTGTTAGCGAATATCGAAGCGGATAAGGTATTTAAAAAGGATGAAGATACAGTTTGGATTTGTCGTAACTGTGGACACTTGCATTATGGTAAAACAGCACCGAAGATTTGTCCTGTATGTGACCATGAACAAGCATTCTTTAGCTTAAATTGTGAAGATTATTAAAAAACGGAAATACTTCCGTTTTTTTATTTTTTGATGAGATTGATAATCTTACAAGGATGTTCGATCGCTATCTGAAGTTCATCAGGTGATTTTTCAACTAATGATCTTAAGATCATGTTTATTGTGATAATATCATCTGTCGCTTTCTTGTCGTAGTTGTAGAAAATTATGATCTGTGTCTTAAAAGTATTCCATTGGATAGGGTGTTTATTAACAAAAATTTCAATATAATTACCAGGTAAATCAATTTCATATGTCCTTACAAATACTAGATGATTTTTTCTTTCGCCATTAATATGTTGATCGCGTTTTAAGATGTCATTCTTTAGATCGCTTGTTGTGATCTTGATTGTTTTATGTAAGTTAGCAATATGTTCGATTAAGGATTCTTTATCATTGAAATCTGTCTTCATGATATTTTCTCTTGATAATAGATCAAAACTTTTACGGCTTTTTTCTTCAATAAATTGATTTATAGCTTCATAGGTTATCCTACGATCGTTGAACTCCATATTGATGATTGGAATATCAATGGTTAGATTTTGTTCTTGATAATTAATATCGGTTAATAATAGGTCATAGTGCTTAAGATCAATATTAGTTAGTGGTTGATATTCTTTAACTTTTACTTCATCAATCCCGTTAGCAATATGGTTGAATAGTTTATTAGCATAGAAATAACCATAAGCATTACCATAGATCGTCATGATCAAGATCTTAATACCCTTTTTACTAACGATAGCATCAGCTAAAACCCGATCAAAAATATAGATTAAACTTAAGGTATGACTTTGTTGTAAGATGATATCATATTTATTTTCATAATATTTAGCGAATTCAGCACAAAGATCAGCTGAGAATAGGCATGTATTCTGTACAGGATATATCATTTCCGGATCATAAGGAATGTTGAAAAACACTTGATTTGAAATGGAGTGGATACTACATGCGAAATTACAAATAAAATCTTGATCAAGCATATTGGTGCTTAACTCATATTGATTGTTGATAAATTGTAAGATTTCTACAGATTCGTTGATCGTATCTTCTAATACATCAGCTCTAATTTGATTCATGGATGTTACAGATTTATATGTTTCGATCAATATGGCAAGACCAATATAATCATTTTCGGTTGTCTGTAAATCATTAAAGAAATCGAGATTTTTATACACCATCTTTGCTAATTCATAAGCTTTTGTGGTTTGGATCTTTTTAATTTGATCATCTTTAAAAACAATATTTTTAGTATATTCTTTACGGGTTTTGCTTAATATCATGTAGTTAGAGATCTTAGGAATATTGATAAAGGAGAATTCGAATTCAGGAATGTCTTTGATCAGTTTAAAAAAGTCATTTCTTACTTTCGTATGTTCTTTTTGATTAGTTAGAAGATGATCGGCAAATAATTCTTCTTTCTTCTTTTGATCTAAACTTAAACGCATGTACATCTTGTGGGCGAATAAGATACAAATTCTTTTTTGAAACTCGTCACCCTCAATATATAACCCCTGATTACGCTTTACTTTAATCTTAAGATTAAATCTTTTTAGGTATTCTTGAGCGGAATTAATATCACGTAAGATAGTGCTTTGAGAATAGAAAAGCTCATCACATATATCATCAACACTTATATATCTTTTGCTTACTAGTAATCTACGAATGATATAGGTAGCACGATAGAAATCATAATTGATATTATAGCTATTTCGTTTGATGTCATATTTGAAATGACTTAAAAAAGAAGAAGCAAGTTGTTCGTTTTCAATCACTAGGTAACAACCAATAGATTGCTTAGAAACAATTCTTAATCCTTGATGGATTAATCTTTCATTGATCGTCGATAGGGCTCTTCTTAAAGTATTGATCGAAACACCACAAAGTAAAGATAAGCGTTTACTACTAATGGGCTCATCTTGTTGCAAAAGACTATTTATGATGATCTGATCTAATTTTTGTTTCATATGTGTCTTAGTGATAATGATCGTTATTTGTTAAGAGCGATCATGATTTTGCCATTCTCCTTTGGCACTAGCATATTATCAATTATCTAAAAAAGCAAGCAAACTTTGAGCCTCATTCTTAGTTATCATTAAGTGTATTTTTTAAATGTCACTTATTGGTGTAATTTGTCAATTTTGATTTTGTTACAATGAAATCGGTTAGAAAAAAAGCGTAAACGCTTACAAATCTAAACAACATCATACACTAAGGGGGATATTATGATTACGTT
>JAQUCI010000062.1 GCA_028686295.1 Erysipelotrichaceae bacterium
ATAATCATGATAAGTTACGATGGCTGTATCAAATTTATAACCAATCGCGACATCATGTTTTACACAAAGCTCAGTAAGTTTTTTCATGTATTCTTCTTTGATCGTATACTTTTTAGTGATCTCTTTATTCTTGTTGATCAAACATTGACCATTGATGGTCACATAGTAATCAGAATTGAAATGTTCAATGACGTCGTCTTGGACAAAATAGTAACATCTTCCAGTTGCTACTAAAACTTTTAAACCGTTCTTTCGACATTTATTGATCGCATCTTTAGCTGATTGCTCGATCTTAGTACTACCACGAGGAACTAATGTCCCATCGATATCAAACACTAATATTTTAATATTTTCCATAAAACACCTCAGTGTCTATTCTATAATAAATATCATAAAAAGCAAACTAAATACTTGCATGATAGAAGATATAAAGGATAAAAAGATGAGTAATGATCATTAAGGGTAAGCTTATCATGAATAATCGTTGTCGTGTTTTATGTCTGATCAACAGCATGGTGATATACATACAAAATGCTCCACCAAACAATGATAGATATAACAAGCGTTTTTCAGGTATCCTTCTTTTTTTATGAGCTGCTAACATCTTGTCATAGAATATGTATATGATACCAATCACATTGATTACTGCATAATAGGTGATTAAATACAAATAAGGTTTCATGAAAGCTCCTTTATTTTAGATTATAACATTTTTTATTGAAATCCGCTTATGTAAGCGCTATAATCTAGACAGTGGTCTGACCAGTAGAAAGTGAATTATGGATAATAAAACATATCAAGTCATAATCGATGAGATCTTGCTTAAGATTCAGAAAAAAGAATTTAAAGTTGGTGATAAGCTCCCCTCAGAGCGTGATCTAGCTAAGCATTTCAATATATCAAGAGCATCAGTTCGTGAGGCTTTAAGTATCTTAAAGAGTTTAGGATTGATTCAAATGCGCCATGGTGAAGGGGCTTTTGTTAGTGCTTTTAGTTTAACTCCTTTGATCGACACGTTGTCACCGTTGTTTGATCATTCGATTGATATAGAAAATGATATCTTAGAATTTAGAAGGATATTAGAAATAAATGCTTGTGCTCTGGCTTGTAAGGCTAAAGATAAAGATCGATTAGCAAAGATCGTATCTAAGATGACAATGTGTGATCTAGCTGATACACAGTTGGCTTATGAACTTGATATGCGATTTCATAAGACGATTTGGAATATGAGTGATAATATGATCTTGATTCAGACAATGGAAGGTATTGCTTATCTTATGGATCATTCGATCAGATTAAATCGAAAAGTGATCATTGCTGATGATAAGGATGGCTTAGCTTTAGTGAATGAGCATAAACAAATATTTGAGGCGATCAATGCCAATGATGCTAAAATGGCAATGGAGTATATGAATCAACATCTAAAAACAGAAAGGTTAAAGGAGATAATTAATGAAGATCATCGTATGTATTAAACAGGTACCAGATACGCAGAAGGTTAAAGTAGATGATAAAACAGGTGTATTGATCAGAGATGGGATAGATACTAAAATGAATCCTTTTGACCTTTATGCATTGGAAACAGCTATGAAGATTAAAGAACAGATTAATGCTGAGATAACCGTGATCACTATGGGACCACCAAGTGCTAAAGAAGTGATCAAAGAGGCTTATGCATTAGGGGCAGATAGTGGTTATTTATTAACGGATCGTAAATTTGCGGGAGCGGATGTGTTAGCGACGTCATTTACCTTGGCTCAAGGAATCACTGCGATTGGTGGTTATGATCTTATTATTTGTGGTAAACAAACAACTGATGGTGATACGGCTCAAGTGGGGCCAGCGATCGCTGAACACCTAGCGATCCCTCATGTAAGTTGGGTAGTTAAGATCAAAGATGTATGTGACAAAAGCATTACCTTTATGGAGGATATGTTAGATGATATAGCGATCGCAAAGATGAATTATCCTTGTCTGATAACTGTTGATAAAGATGTGTTTCAACCACGATTACCTTCTTATCGGCTTAAACAACAGGCTGAGACTAAGACGATAAATATCTTGACTTTAGAAGATCTAGCTCAAAAGGATAGTGAGCATTATGGTCTATCAGGTTCTCCAACACAAGTTGAAAAGATATTTGAACCGACAAGTGAGCATGAAGTTGAAAGGTTTGAACAAGATGACAAGAATAATGCCAAGCTTTTATATCAGAAACTAAAAGAACTAAAGTATGTAAAGGAGTTATCATGAGTGGAATAGTCATCGATCATAATAAATGTATAAAATGTCTTGCTTGTATTAAAGCATGTCCTTTCAATGCTTTAAGTTTAGAGAATGATAAGATAGAAGTAAATGCAGCGTGTCGTTTATGCAAAGTTTGTATTGGGGTTTGTCCAACACAGGCTATTAGTTTACAAGATGTGATCAAAAAAGTAATTGATAAGAACCTTTATCAGGGAATATTAGTATATGTTGAACATACTGATGGTAATATCCATCCTGTAACATACGAGTTAATCGGGAAAGCTTTAGAGTTAGCTAAAAAGATCGATCAACAGGTATATTGTCTTTTCATTGGTGAAAATATCAAAGAGAAAGCCAATGTACTCTTAGAATATGGAGTAGCTAAAGTATTGGTTTATGATCATCTTGATTTACGATATTTTAGAGTTGATAATTATGCTAATGTCTTTGAATCAGCTATAAAAAAACTAATGCCAAACACCGTATTAGTCGGAGCTACAACAACCGGTAGGTCATTAGCGCCTAGGGTGGCGGTTCGTTTTAAGACGGGGTTAACTGCTGATACAACTATTTTACAAATGCGAGAGAATACTGATCTTGTTCAAATAAGACCGGCTTTTGGAGGGAATATTATGGCGCAGATCCTAACGACGAAAACGCGTCCACAATTTGCGACAGTAAGATATAAAGTCATGGATGCTCCACAAAAAGTTACGAACGTAACAGGTAGTATTGAAATCGGTGTTGTAAATGAATCCATGTTAAAGAGTAAGATAGAATTACTTGAAGTTAAGCGTAAAGAAGCAACATTTGAGATTAGTGAAGCCGAAGTTATCGTAGTTGCTGGTAACGGAGTCAAAGATGAGAAGGGGTTGAAGTTAGTTAGTGAATTAGCAGAATTACTTGATGGAGTTGTTGGGATGACTCGTCCGATGATTGAAAAAGGGACAGGAAGTTATCTTCAACAAATTGGGCTTTCGGGTCGAAGTGTCAAGCCAAAGCTGATCATAACTTGTGGAGTTAGTGGCGCTATCCAGTTTGTGGCGGGGATGGATAAAAGTGATACGATCATCGCCATTAATAGTGATCCTAATGCTCCAATATTTAAAACAGCACATTATGCGGTGGTATCAGATCTTTATGAGGTATTACCGTTGCTTATTAAACAGATAAAAGGAGAGATAATTAATGAATTATAAGATGATCGATCAAAATGATATTGATTACTTTGCTTCAATAGTACCAGCTGATGATCTACAAGCATTTTCAGCTGTTCATGATGATTATACTCATGATGAGATGACTGAATATGGGAGATTTGCTCCTGAGGTTGTCATTAAGGCTACTGATACCCAACAGATCAGCAAGATCATGGCTTATTGTTACAAGCATGATATTCCTGTAACCCCAAGAGGATCAGGAACTGGGCTTTGTGGTGGATGTGTAGCATTAAATAAGGGCGTAGTATTATCTTTAGAGAAAATGAATAAGATCATTGAGATTGATAAAGAGAATTTAGTCGCTGTTTGTGAGCCGGGCGTATTATTGATGGAACTTGCTGCTGAAGCAGCTTCAGCGGGTTTTCTCTATGCTCCAGATCCAGGTGAAAAAAGTGCAACCATTGGTGGAAATGTCATGACTAATGCAGGTGGCATGCGTGCTGTGCGGTATGGTGTCACGCGTGATTATGTCAGAGGAATGGAAATTGTCTTAGCGAATGGAGAAATTATCGAATTAGGTGGGAAAATCGCCAAAAACAGTAGTGGTTATAGTCTAAAAGATCTCATGATTGGAAGTGAAGGAACATTGGGGATCATAACTAAGGTCTATCTTAAATTATTAGCTAAACCGATGAAGATGATTTCACTTTTAATACCATTTAACGATCTAAGATCTTGTTTACAACTTGTACCAAAGATCATGGCTTTGCCTAATCAGCCTACAACACTAGAATTCTGTGAAAAAGAAGTAATCTTGGATGCGAGTAAATATTTAAATAAACAATTTCCTAGCAAGGATTATGCGGCTTATCTAATCGTTTCCTACAGTGGTAACACGAAAGAAGATATCGAAAAGATGTATCAGGATACCGCTAATCTTTGTTTAGATAAAGATGCGATTGATGTTTATATCAGCGATACTGATGAAAGACAAGAAAGCATTTGGAATGCTCGGGGAGCATTTTTAGAAGCGATAAAAAGTTCAACTACGACGATGGATGAGTGTGATGTAGTTGTTGATATTGATAAAATCTATCCATTCTTGTCTTATGTAAAAGATCTTGCTGATCAGTATCAAGTACGAATTCGTAACTTTGGTCATGCTGGTGATGGCAATCTTCATTGTTATGTTTGTAAAGATGATATAGCTGATGATGCTTGGCCACAGATCGTAAACACTTGTATGCAAAAAATGTATGATAAGGCTAAAGAATTGAATGGTTTAACCTCAGGTGAGCATGGTATAGGTCATGCTAAGAAACGTTATCTTAGTGAAGCGCTTGGGGAAACACAGATTGAATTGATGAAAAGGATCAAGTCTGCTTTCGATCCTAGAAATATCCTAAATCCAGGGAAGATTATATGATCAAATTAGCGATATTTGATGTTGATGGAACATTATTTGATAACAAGCGTCGTACTGTTCATCAATCAACAGTTACAGCAATCGATAGGTTAAGAGCAAGCGGGATAAAGATCGCTATAGCAACCGGTAGATCTTATCAAAGGATACTAGAGGGGGTCTTAGACTTTATACCAGATTATGTCGTAGCTTTTAGTGGACATGCATTAGTTGATGCTAAAGGGGACTTTCTATTTAAAAAGCCATTATTAAAAACTGAGGTTAAGGCTATTGATGATTATACTAAAGAACATAAGATAGCTATGTCGTATAAAACGGCTACTGTTCGTTATTGTAATGGTTATCTACCTGAGAAGTATAAAGAAGATCCTAAAGTTTTACCATATGTGATCGAAGAGGTTGTATATGATCCAAGTTGGCCATACTTAAATGATGTAGAGGTTTATTTTGCGGCTGGATTGATGGATGAGGTTGAAGGAGCTGCACTAGAGGAAAGTTTGCCAACGATGCACTTTTATTATATGCATACAGGATGGACTGATATAACGCATAAAGATATTGATAAAAGTAAGACAACTGAACTATTATTAGAACATTTAAACATTGGCTGGGAAAATACGATTGCTTTCGGTGATGGGTTAAATGATATTCAGATCATTGAAAAAGCGGGGATTGGTGTTTGTATGGGTAATGGCTATCAAAAAACGAAAGAGATCGCTAATATCGTAGCTGATCCAATCGATCAAGATGGTATCTATAATACCCTTGTTAACCTTAAATTAATCTGATCATGTGATAATCTAGGTTTATTTCATGTTATATTAGTGTTATAAAGTGTGAGGTGGATCATGGATATAATTAGATTAGCTAAACAAGAAGAAAAACGTTTGATTCAATATCGACGTTATCTTCATGAAAATCCTGAATTAAGTGGCCAGGAATTTAACACGCTTCGTTTTATTAAAAAAGAACTTTCGATGATGAATATCCCTTTTGTTGAAGTTGAAGAAGGGGGAATTCTTGGGTTTATCGATAGTAAAAAAACAGGTAAGACGGTTATGTTAAGAGCGGATATTGATGCTTTACCAATCGATGAGGATCCACTCAACACCAAAGGATTACCAAAGCCTTGTGTAAGTAAGATAAAAGGAGTACAACACGCATGTGGTCATGATGCTCATACTGCGATCTTACTAACTGCTGCCAAGATCTTATCTGAGAATAAAGAATCCTTTGTCGGTAAGGTTGTTTTGTGTTTTGAGCGAGGCGAAGAAGCCAATGGTAATATCTTTTATCTACTAAAATATTTTGAAGAAAATAATATGTTCTTTGATAGTTGTTTTGGTTTACATGTGGGTAGTTTTGTGAAGGAATCAACAGGATCACTTGTTGTTAAAGATGGATCATTTATGACTGGTATGACAGCCTTTAAGGTAACGCTCAAAGGACAAGGTGGTCATGGTTCACGACCGGATATCGCAAATAATCCGATTGATTGTTTTAGCAGTATCAATGAGTCGTTGGCTAAACTAAGAATGAAAAAGATCAATCCTTTTTCTTTAGTTACTTATTCTATTGGGTATGTAGCTGCTGGGACAAAAAGTAATGTAATTCCTGATCATTTAACCTTCGCGGGAACGATTCGTTATTTTGATCTTAAGAATGTAGGTCGTTTGTTTTTAAGTGAGATGCAAAAAGTGATCGATCATACAGCCAAAGTCTATGATTGTAAAGTCGATTATGACGAAATCTTTATTCCTGGTTATCCACTTATTAATAATAAAACTTGTGCCGATATTGCAAGAGGAGCTTTTGTAGAACTGTTTGGAGAAGTTAAGGATAGTGAACCTTTACTTGGTACTGAATCATTTTCCTTTTATTTACAAAAAACACCTGGGGTTTTTGCAGTATTATGTACAGATAATGAAGATAAAGGGATCAAGGCTGATCACCACACCGCACAATTTGATGTTGATGAAGAAGTTTTATATAAAGGGGTATGTGCTCATGTTGGATATGCGATTGCTTTTTTAAATGGTGATGATAAAATCGATTTTAAACCTAATTCAATGAGTGTTGATCAGATAAAAGAAGAATGTGGAATAATATAATAAACGGCTTAAGCCGTTTATTTGCTTTATAAAGCAAGTTAAGTTAGAATGGTTTGAAAAGAACCGACATTGATCATTACATCTGTGTAAAGGCTTTTGTTTGATACAGTAAAGAGGTAAGGTAAAGAATGAAAGACTCAAATTTTTTATTACGTTCAGAAATAACTATAGATGATGCTCTTAAATTGATAAAATGGCTGAATGATCCAATGGTTATCAAATATTTGAATGAAGCAGATAATGTTATAACATATCTTAAATGGTTAATTAACAGTGTTAATCCAGAATTATTAACACCAACTCTGAATGAAAATGGTAAATTTTATATTATCAATAGTGAATTAGATCAAGCGATTGGGTTTGCCCGTCTATTAAAAAAGGGCTCAGGGCATGAGATAGTTATCGTTATCGGAGAGCGTGATTATTGGCATCGAAGTTATGGAACTCGAGTTATTGATCAATTATTAAAGATAGCTTTCTTGGATCTTCGTTCATCTTATTTAATAGCGAAGATTCATTATGATAATCATTTTTCTTATAGAGCTTTTCGAAAAGTTGGCTTTATAAAAGTTAAAGATGAAACAAAACAACAAATACTTTTTTTGCATGTTAAAGATTATCTACAATTTATGAAAATGCAAAGAGCTAGTGATAAAGATATTCTAATAACTAAAGCTGATAAAGCTAAGATTGAGAGAATTGGAGAATTTGCACATAACCTTCAAAAAGAACTAGCGAGAGCGATCATTGTTCACCCGCAACAGATAAAAGAAGATGTGATCACAATGAATTCAGTGTTTGAGATAAAGATTGATGATCAAATAAAAAAAGCACGACTTGTTTATCCTGATAAGGCAAA
>JAQUCI010000063.1 GCA_028686295.1 Erysipelotrichaceae bacterium
TTATTAGGTGTAGATCAAGTAGCACTGATTCGAAGTGCCCATACACGCTTTGCGAAAGGACGAATACCCTACGAATACACGGAAACATATTATCGATCGGATAAATTTGAGTTTAGTTTTGATTCAAACTTGGCAATAAGAGATACCGATTGAGCAAGTCATTACTGACACAACAAGCTATGTTGTGTCTTTTTTTATGATCAAAGAAGTGCTATAATCCTGTTAATAACAATTTGTTAAAAAGAGATAGATTAAACAAACTGATATCAAGGTATGATGATGAACAAAGTACTTTATAATTAGTCGATTTACATAATTTACCCAACAAAAATTAATAGTTTAAAAAAATAAGTCCATGTGGTATAATAATTACAACAAAATTGTGGAACAAAACTAAAGGAGATATTATGAAAAAAAGCAAATTAAGCTTATTTGCAATGATTTTAGGAATTATTGCTTCATTTATTTTATTGAGTACATTATTCTCTTCTTCTGGATCTAGTGACAGTGCTACACAACTTGGAGAGTCAATAGGAAAAGCAATTGTAGCACCATCAGCAATATGTACAGTTATTGCAACACTACTAAACATCATAGGGTATTTTACAATTAATAGGGTTTTAACATTGATATCAGCAATATTTTATGTTTTAGGACTTGTATTGATGCCATTGTGGGGGTTTGTTGGAATACCTTCAATGATACTACAATTTATTGCTTATGCAAAAATGAAGAAATCAGTGGATTAACAATAGTATGAATTAATAAAAGAAAGTAGTAATGATATGAAAAAATAACAGCATTAGTACTTATAGTTTTAATGTCAGCATCTTTAGTAGCCTGTTGGGGTAGCGGAGATACTGATTGAGCAAGTCATTGTTGACACAACAAGTTATGTTGTGTCTTTTTTTATGATCAAAGAAGTGCTATAATCCTGTTAATAACAATTTGTTAAAAAGAGATTATTAACAAGAGGTATCAAGATGTTAGAAAGTTATAGAGGATAACTGATGGAAAAACTAATTGATTTTTATGAGTTAACAATGGCTTACACAGATTTTAGAAATAATAAAATGGATGAAATATGTTATTTTGATGTTTTTTTTCGGAAGAACTTAAATAACGGTGGATTTAACATTGCTTGTGGTTTAGATGATATAATTAGTTATATCCAACAGTTGCGTTTTAATGATAATGATATCGATTATTTAAGGTCTTTAAATTGCTTTGATAATGATTTTTTAGATTATTTGAGTTCGTTTGAATTTAAGGGTGATATCTATGCAGTGGTTGATGGTACACCGATATTTCCAAATGAACCGATCATAACTGTCATTGGCAATGCGATAGAGACACAATTGATCGAGACGGATATCTTAAATCGTTTTAATCATGGTTGCTTGATCGCCACAAAGACTAGAAGGATCATTAATGAAACTAAAAAGAAATTAGTCATGGAATTTGGTGCGCGTCGAGCTCAAGGGTGTGATGCGGCAATTCAAGGGGCTAAATTCGCCTATATTGCTGGTGTTGCTGGAACATCATGTTATGAGGCGGCTAAACGTTATGGTATGCCCATCATGGGGACGATGGCCCATAGCCACATTCTTAAATATCACAATGAATATGATGCTTTTATGGCTTATGCTAAGGTGTTTCCAGATAATTCGATCTTTTTAGTGGATACAGTTGATACATTGCGTAGTGGAATCGTTAATGCGATCAAAGTTACTAATGATTATCTAATTCCTAATGGTTATCGATTAAAGGGAATTAGATTGGATAGTGGTGATTTGGCTTATCTTTCAAAACAAGCTCGAATAATGCTTGATGATGCTGGATTAACTGATTGTATGATAACTGTATCTAATTCACTTGATGAAAAAAGTATCAAAGATCTATTGGAAGAGAAGGCTCCGATAGATGCCTTTGGAGTTGGGGAAAGATTGATCACTTCAAAAGATGACCCTGTTTTTGGTGGAGTTTACAAATTGGCAGCAATGGAAATAAATGGTCAGTTGATACCTAAGATCAAAATGAGTGATACCGAGGCAAAATTGACTAATCCAGGTTATAAGAAAGTTTATCGTTTTTATGATCGTAAGACAAATTACGCACTAGGAGATCTCATCGCATTAGCTGATGAAATTATTCCTGAGAATGAATATGTATTGTTTGATGAGATTGAGAACTGGAAACAAACAAGGATTACTGATTATCGAGTTGAAGAATTACAAACATTAATCTTTAAAAATGGCGAATTAGTTTATGATGTACCAAGCTTAAATCAAAGAAGAGCATATTGTGAACAACAGTTGAATACCCTATATCCTGAGATATTAAGGATCAATAATGCTCATAAGTATTATGTTGACCTGTCTTTGAAATTGCTTGACCTAAAAAAAGCGATGATCTATTTGAATTCACATACTTTATAGATTGGAGGAAATATGCGTATTGGTGTTTATGTAGGTAGTTTTGATCCTGTTCATAAAGGACATATCAAGATGATAAAGCAGCTTTTGAATCGGCGGATGATAACGAAAGTTGTTTTAGTGGCGACTGGTAGTTACTGGCACAAATCATTAAATGCCAGTATTAACGATCGGATAAAAATGTTGAAGACTTATCAAAGTAAAAGGATCATTATTGATGATAAAAATAATGATCTTCCTTATACATATATGGTACTAAATGCTTTACAAAAAGAATATCCTAATGATCAATTATGTTTAATCATCGGGGATGATTTGGCGGTCGATCTTGTTAAATGGCAAAATCTAGATGAATTATTAAAGTTTAGCATAATCGTTATAAATCGTTTTGATCTAGATATTAGCAAACAACTTGATTTGTTACCTAAACCTAATAATATTTATGTAATCAAGGATATGCAGATAGAGGAGATATCATCTTCTTATGTTAGACAATTGATCGATGATGGCAAATTAGATCATTTGAGCAAGTATCTTGATCAAAACATCATTAATTATATAATTGATCATAAGCTTTATCAGGTGTGAAGATGAAAGAATATAAAGATCAAGAAGAATTCTTGAAAGATTATGATGCAAATCTATATGATCTTTTATCAGTGACTACTGATATTTTAGTATTTAGTGTTAGTGATATTGAGGTTGATAGTTATCGAAAATTGCCAGAAAAAGCATTTAGCGTGTTATTGGTCAAACGTAAAAATTATCCTTTTAAAGGTAATTGGTGTTTACCTGGTGGTTTTTTAAAAATTGATGAAGAACTTGAAGAATCTCCATTACGTATCTTGAAGAAAGAGACCAATCTTGATGATATTTATCTCGAACAATTATATACCTTTGGTGGAGTAGATCGTGATCCTCGCTTAAGAGTTATTAATGTAGCATATATGGCCTTAATTGATAAAGAACGTCTTAACAAGCCATTAATGACTGATAGTGCTTGGTTTACGGTAGTACAAAACATCCAAGATAATGTTATAGACCTAACTTTATATAATGGTGGTAATAGGCTTGAGTGTCAAGCGTTGATGTTGAAAAGCAAGATAAGATCGATCAACGATCTAAAACTACTACGTAATGAAGGATTAGCTTTTGATAATGCCTTGGTATTGATCATGGGTATGTTACGATTAAAGAATAAAATAGATTATACTGATATTATATTTAATATGATGCCTAACACATTTACTTTGAAAGAGTTACAAAAGGTTTATGAGGTTATCTTAAATAAGAAACTTCATGATCAAGCTTTTAGACGTCAGATCGCTAACAAAGTGGTTAAGACGGATATGGTAAAAGTAAGTGGTGGGCATCGTCCATCAACTTTGTATCGTTATCGTTATCCTAAGGATAATTAGCGCTTTTAACTTAAGTCAGGCAATGATATAATTACTTTGCTTCAGGAGGGTTTCATGGATCAAAGATATATTAGAAATTTCTCAATCATTGCCCATATCGATCATGGTAAATCAACTTTAGCTGATCGTATCTTAGAAATGACCCAGACTGTGACAAAAAGAGAAATGATGTCGCAGATGTTAGATACTTTAGATCTTGAACGAGAACGAGGGATTACGATCAAGCTTAATGCAGTACAGCTTAAGTACTTAGCTTTGGATGGTCATGAATACATATTACATTTGATCGACACGCCTGGTCATGTCGATTTTACTTATGAAGTTTCACGTTCGTTAGCAGCTTGTGAAGGAGCTGTTTTAGTCGTAGACGCTGCTCAGGGTATAGAGGCTCAAACTTTAGCGAATGTATATTTAGCTTTGGATAATGATCTTGAAATCATTCCGGTCATAAATAAAATTGATCTACCAAGCAGTGATCCTGAGCGAGTCATTAAAGAGATTGAAGAAGTGATCGGGTTGTCAGCTCATGATGCTCCATTGATATCGGCTAAAAACGGAACAAACATCGAGCAGGTGTTAGAGGCGATCGTTAAGAAAGTTCCGCCACCAAAAGGTAGCAAAGATGAGCCATTACAAGCATTAGTATTTGATTCTTATTATGACCCTTATCGTGGTGTTATCGCTTTGATTAGGATTAAACAAGGTAGTGTTAAAGTTAATGATGAGATATTTTTGATGGCAACTGGTAAAACTTATCAGGTAACAGAGCTTGGGGTTAGTAATGTTATTGAGATTAAAAAAGATAGATTAGTTTGTGGTGAGGTTGGCTGGTTAGCAGCAAGCATTAAATCGATCCAAGATGTGCATGTTGGTGATACGATAACTTTAACAAGTCGCAAGGCTAAAGAACCACTTAAGGGTTATCGCAAGATCAATTCAATGGTTTATTGTGGTCTATATCCTACTGATGCAAAACGCTATATTGATCTTAGAGAAGCATTAGAGCGTTTACAATTAAATGATGCCTCACTACATTTTGAAGCTGAAGCATCACAAGCATTAGGGTTTGGTTTTAGATGTGGATTCTTGGGGCTATTACACATGGATGTGATCCAAGAACGTCTTGAACGAGAGTATAACCTTGATCTGATCGCAACAGCTCCAAGTGTCGTTTATAGAGTTTATCTAACTGATAATTCAGTTATAGAAGTTGATAACCCAGCGATGATGCCACCAGCTACTAAGATTGACCATATTGAAGAACCAATGGTCAAAGCTTTGATCATGGTACCTAATAACTATGTTGGTGCTGTCATGGAACTTAGTAATAATAAACGTGGAATCTATATTGATATGGACTATATTGATGATAATCGTGTTAACTTGATTTATCATCTTCCTTTAGCTGAGATCATATATGATTATTTTGATAAATTAAAATCAGCTACGAAAGGTTATGCTTCATTAGATTATGAACTTATTGAGTATAAGAAAGATGATCTGATCAAACTTGATATCCTACTTAATTCTGAGTTGATCGATGCTTTATCGGTGATCGTTCATCGTGATCAAGCGTATAGTCGTGGTAGTATAATTACCCGAAAGCTTAAGGATCTTTTGCCAAAACAACAATTCGAGATTCCTGTTCAAGCAGCTATTGGTAGTAAGATCATAGCTCGTACGAATATCAAATCATTGAGAAAAGATGTTTTATCGAAGTGTTATGGTGGAGATATAACACGTAAAAAGAAGCTATTAGAGAAACAAAAGGAAGGCAAGAAACGTATGAAATCGGTAGGAAGTGTTGAAATACCGCAATCGGCTTTTATGGCAGTTTTAGCCCGCGATGATAAATAAGACTGTTGATAACAGTCTTTTATGTCTAAAGGAGGTTTAATGATGGATGAGTTATGTGAAAAGATTCAAGAATTACGAGAGAGTCGTGGCTGGCTTGAGAGTGATACAGCAGCAATCTTAGCAAAATCGATTATCATCGAAGCTGCTGAATTATTGGAGTGTTATCAATGGCAAGAAGAATCAATTGAAATAGAAGCTGTCAAGAGTGAAGTGGCAGATGTTTTGATGTATACTATATCACTTTGTATTCATTATGGTTGGGATTACAAGGAAGTGGTCTTAAGTAAGTTTGATGATATTAAAAGACGTTATCCAAGTGTAAAATGATTAGTTCTTTATATGTCCACATTCCCTTTTGTAAAAGTATTTGTGCTTATTGTGATTTTTGTCGTGTTGGTTATGATCAAAACTTAGTTGATCAGTATTTAGTAGCTCTTCAACAAGAATTAAGTCAAAGAGTAGATCATCAAAACCTAAAAACGATCTACATCGGTGGAGGAACACCCACCGCTTTAAGTGATGAACAATTTCAAAGACTGTTGATGATATTACAACCGTACACAAAAGATGTCAAAGAGTATACGATTGAGATAAATCCAGAAACCTTAACGAAGACTAAACTGAATTTACTTAGTACTTATGGTATTAATAGGGTAAGTCTTGGTGTGCAAACATTAAATGATCGATTATTAAAGATCATCAAACGCCAACACACAACTGAACAAGTGATCCATGCAATTGATGATCTTTTAGCTTGTGGTATAGATAATATTTCTGTTGATGTTATGTTTGGCTTACCTACCCAAAGTTTAACTGATTTGATTGAGACACTTACTTCTTTAATTACTTGGCCAATCAAACACATCTCATTATATGACCTAACAATTGAAGAACATTCATATTTTGGTCGTCATCATATCAAAAAAGCCGATGATGAGTTATGTGACCAAATGTATTTTTCAGCGATCGCTCTTTTAGAAAAAGCGGGTTTTAGACAGTATGAAATCAGTAATTTTGCAAAATCAGGTTATCAATCTCAACATAATATCGTCTATTGGCAATATCAAGACTTCTATGGAGTTGGGTTGAATGCTTCTAGTAAGATTGGACATTATCGATATACTAATACTAGTAATTTTGTTGAATACCTTGCTAATAGATACATTAATGATCAAATATATAATGATAAAAGGGATTATCTGTTTGAGCGGATGATGATGGGTTTGAGAATTAAAGAAGGTATAGTATTGAGTAAAATTGAAGAAAACGATATACTATGTATATACAAAGAAGAATTAGCAGATTTGATAAACAGGAAACTACTAGTACTAGTTGATCATCGCCTAAAAGCGACAACAAAGGGTTATTCAATCTTAAATGATATTTTGGTAGATTTATTACCAAAGTAAGATATATCATAAAACGGGAGAAAGCAAATGAAAAAAGTCTATCAGCAAGAAGTAAAAGCGATTTTTAAGAAGATTTTCGCTACTCAAAAACAGAATATTATTGATGCCTGCAAAATGGGTTATGATTCTATTTTGAAAGGGAAAAAATTCTATGTCTTAGGGACTGGACATTCACATGTTGTACCAGAAGAATTATACGCAAGATTAAAAGGAACAGATTTTTTTACTCCAATCATCATGCCTGAGTTTATGCTACATCAATTTCCTGGCAAATCATCAGCTATTGAGCGATTGGCTCCATTTGCGGATATTGTTTTAGGAATGTATCCTTTAGAAGAAGGAGATACGATGATGTTAGTATCTAATTCTGGGCGAAATGGATTATTAGTTGAGTTAGCACAAAGAACTAAAGAGAAAAAAGCAAATTTGATAACGATGGTGAATCATGAACAAGCAAAAGTGATACCTAGTCGTCATAGTAATGGTAAAAATATGATCCATTTTGCTGATGCTATCATTGATAATTGTGGGGCTTATGGTGATGCTGGTCATGATCTTGGTGATGGATTAATGACTGGTTCTACCTCGAATATGACAACGCTTATGATCGCTCAGATGATGAATGCGATCATGATCAATATGGCTGAAAA
>JAQUCI010000002.1 GCA_028686295.1 Erysipelotrichaceae bacterium
AAGAAATTGACGGCTATACTGAATTAGCTAAAAAATATGGAGCTAAAGGCTTGGTGGCTATTAAATTCCTTGGTGGTAAATTAGAAGGATCAGTATTGAAGTTTTTTAGTAATAAAGAGGTTGAAGACTTAATAGATTTATTGAAACTCAAGGATAATGATCTTATCTTGATCGCTGCTGGTGAATGGGAAATGACCTGTAACGTTCTTGGAGCCTTAAGAGTATATTTTAGAGATGAATTACAACTAGTTGATAAAGACAGTTTTGAATTCTTATGGGTCGTTGATTTCCCATTATTGGAATATGATGAAGAAGAGAAACGTTATTATGCAAAACATCATCCATTCACAAGACCAAAAGAAGAAGACCTAGCTTTACTTGATTCTGATCCAGCAAAAGTAAAGGCTTGTGCCTATGATATGGTATTAAATGGTTTTGAACTTGGTGGTGGATCATTACGTATCTATGATCAAGATCTACAGGCAAAAATGTTTAAAGTATTAGGATTTACTAATGATCAGATAAAAGAGCGCTTTGGATGGTTTATTGAAGCATTTAAATATGGCACACCACCACATGGAGGAGTTGCATTTGGTCTTGATCGAATTGCAATGATCTTAACCCATAGCGAATCATTAAGAGATGTTATCGCTTTTCCGAAAACAGCCTCAGCATCTTGTCTTTTAACTAATGCTCCATCAAAAGTAGACAATAAGCAACTTGCGGAGTTAGGAATAAAGATAAGTGAAAATTTGTAAAATTATAGTTTAAAAAATGTATAGATGATATAATAATATTGCCCAAAGGAAAAAATATATTTCCAACAAATTGTTCTAGGGAGTTCGGATGTCATGCTTTGGTGTGAATCCCTTAATTGGGAATCCTAAAGACGTATGCAGAACACCCACCTGTATATAACAGGGAATAATAACCTTTGGGCCAAAAAGAAATATTGTTAATATTTCTTTTTTTATATGTTAGAATAATAGTTGTAATCAATATCAAAAAAAGATAGAATACAAAAGTAAAGGATGGTGTATTATGGATTTTTGGAGTTCCTTATTGTTTACGATCCTGGGAATGGCAATTGGTGGAGGACTTGGGTTCTTCTTAACGCGTAAATATTTTGAAAAGCAATTAAAAGAAAACCCACCAATAAATGAAAAAATGATTCGTGCTATGTTTATGCAGATGGGCAGAAAACCATCTGAAGCACAAATAAAAGCTGTCATGAGACAAATGGACATAAACAAATAAACGTCTGATATAACTCAGACGTTTTATTTATAATCATACTATTTTCTTTTGATGAGATAGACCTTGCTTTCGGTTTTGTTTATGATTCGTTTGATATTAGCGCGATGGCGATAAATGATAAATATAGTTAGAGCTAATATCGTTAATGTGATCGTTATATCTGATTGAAATAATGAGATGATTAATGCTATGCCCATGGCGATCATTGATGAAAGTGATACGATCTTTACAGTTAATACTAAAAAGACAAACATGCTAAAGCTACTGATAAAGATTATAAAATTATTATTGATAAATAACCCAATGCCAAATAATAAACCAAAGGCAGTAGCGACGGCTTTTCCACCTTTGAAGTTGGCGAATATTGGATAACAATGTCCTACAGCAGCCATGGCTCCTGCGATAATAGCCATATCTTTATCATAATATGATACAAGACCAATTACTGTAAATGCTTTTAGAGCATCTAAAACACCTACTAGGATACCGAAATAGCCACCTAATACTCTGCCAGCATTTGTGCCTCCAAGATTACCTGATCCATATTGTCTAATATCTTTTCTAAAGAAGACTTTACCTATTATCAACCCCCATGGAATTGATCCTACAAGGTATCCAAATACCATAAATAAAATTAACACTTGATCACCTCTTTGGTATTTTATCATATTGACATGTTAATTGTGCTAGTATTGGTTAAATATGTATAATTTGTTTAACTTGCTCAACACTATTTAAAATCAATTAGATTTTCGCTATAATTATGAAGGAAAAGGGGTAGTTATGTCTGAACTCTACAATGAACATAGCATTCAGATCTTAGAGGGTCTAGATGCTGTCCGCAAAAGACCAGGGATGTATATTGGCTCAACAGATAGTCGTGGATTACATCACTGTGTATGGGAAATATTTGATAATGCGATCGATGAAGCCTTAAATGGCTATGGCAAAGCGATCGCTTTAACGATAAACAAAGATGGATCGCTAACGATCGAAGATGAAGGACGCGGTATGCCTGTTGGTAAACACGCTTCGGGAAGATCAACACTTGAAGTTATTTTTACTGTTCTTCATGCAGGAGGTAAATTCGATATTAAGGGTGGATATAAAACATCGGGTGGATTACACGGTGTTGGAGCAAGCGTTGTAAATGCTCTTAGCAGTTGGCTTGAAGTCATTACTTATTATAATTACAATACCTATCAAATGATGTTTACTGATGGGGGTAAGAAAATAAGTACATTAAAAAATTTAGGCAAAACTAATAAATCAGGAAGTAAGGTAACTTTTATGCCTGATAAGAAGATATTTAATAATGCTGAATTTAATTACACTACCATAATTGAAAGAGCAAGGGAAAGTGCCTTTCTTTTAAAAGGGGTGAGTATCTCTGTTAAAGATGAAAGACACAATAAAGCAGAGACATTTTGTTACAAGAATGGTCTTGTAGCCTTTATGGAATATTTACATGAAGATCGTAATTCGTTTACGCCAACGATAACCTTTGCTGGAAAAATCAATGATATTAGTGTTGAGTGTGCCTGTCAGTATACTGATGACTATCAGGAGAACAATTTTTCCTTTGTTAATATGGTTCGAACAATTGATGGTGGAACTCATGAGGTGGGTTATAAGACTGCAATTACAAAAGCTATCAATGATTATGCACGTAAATATAATGTCTTAAAAGATAAAGATAAGAATTTTGAAGGAATTGATGTTAGGGAAGGGTTAACTAGTATAATCGTTGTTGGTATTCCAGAAAATTTATTACAATTTGAAGGGCAAGTAAAGAGTAAGCTTGGAACTCCAGAAGCCAAAAATGCAGTTGAGAGCATCGTTAGCGAGAAATTTACCTATTATCTTGAGGAGAATAAGGAAACCGCCTTAGCGATCATTAAAAAAATACAGAAAGCAGCTCAAGTAAGAGATGCAGCGCGTAAGGCACGAGAAGATGCACGTAAAGGTAGAAAAAACAACAAAACTGAAAAGATCCTCTCTGGCAAATTAGCACCTGCCCAATCAAAAGATAGTCGTAAAAACGAATTGTTTTTAGTAGAGGGGGATTCAGCTGGTGGTAGCGCTAAGCAAGGTAGAGATAGTCGTTATCAGGCAATATTACCACTTAGAGGTAAGGTTTTAAATACTGAAAGAGCTAAACTTGCTGATATTGAAAAAAATGAAGAACTAAACACGATCATCCATGCATTAGGTGCTGGTGTTGGAAATGATTTTGATCACACTGATTGTAATTATGCTAAAGTTATTATCATGACTGATGCTGATACTGATGGCGCTCATATTCAAGTTTTATTGTTAACATTCTTTTATCGTTACATGAGACCTCTGATCGAAAATGGTATGGTATACATCGCTCAACCGCCATTATATAAGGCAAGTAAAGCAAAGGAATCTTATTATGCCTATACTGACGAAGAACTGATCATGATTAAAAACAAAATTGGTAAGTGTGAAATACAACGCTATAAGGGATTAGGAGAAATGAATGCTAACCAACTGTGGGAAACGACGATGAATCCTGAATCAAGAACGTTACTACAAGTAAAACTTATTGATAATATAACTGCGGAGCGTCGTGTATCAGTATTAATGGGAAACAATGCCGAAAGTAGAAGGTCATGGATCGAGGAAAATGTGGCCTTTACTTTAGAAGATGATTTTATAATGGAGCTTAAAAAATGAAAAAAGATAAGTTTATCGAAAGCAATATTGCCACTTCTATATTTGAAGATATAATGTCGGATCGTTTTGGTCGATATTCAAAATATATCATTCAAGATCGAGCTCTACCTGATGTGCGAGATGGTTTAAAACCAGTTCAAAGAAGAATTCTTTATGCCATGCACAATGACGGTAATACTTACGAAAAACCTCATCGAAAAAGTGCAAAAACAGTTGGACTTGTGATTGGAAACTATCATCCACATGGTGATAGTAGTGTTTATGAAGCAATGGTTAGGATGTCACAAAACTGGAAGATGCGCCTACCTTTAGTAGACATGCATGGTAATAATGGTTCAATTGATAATGATCCACCAGCAGCCATGCGATATACAGAAGCGCGATTGAGTAGTACTGCTTCCTGGTTATTAAAAGATATTGAACAGCAGACAGTATTATTTGCACCTAATTTTGATGATTCGATCGATGAACCAACTGTACTACCAGCTCAATTACCAAATCTTTTGATCAATGGTACCACTGGCATATCAGCTGGCTATGCTACAAATATCGCTACTCATAACTTAAATGAAGTGGTACAGGCGGTAATATACCGTATCACAAATCCTTCATGTGAACTAAAAGATATCATGTATTTCATCAAGGGACCTGATTTTCCAACAGGTGGTATTGTTCAAGGAAAAGATGGAATAATTGATGCATTTAAAACAGGTAAAGGTAAGATTATCGTTAGAAGTAAATGTGACATAGTGACTACAAAAACGATACAACAGTTAGTAATTACAGAAATACCGTACGACGTTGTCAAATCAAGTCTTGTAAAACAGATTGATGATATTAGATTATCAAAAGATGCTCAGGGTATCATGGACGTTAGGGATGAGTCTGATCGTAATGGTTTAAAGATCGTGATTGATCTTAAAAAGGATATTGACTCAAATGCTATCTTAAATTATTTGTTAAAGAAGACTTCATTGCAGATTACTTATAACTATAATATGGTAGCTATCGTTGATAAAAGACCAATGCAACTTGGTTTAATTTCGATCATTGATGCATTCATAAAACATCGCCAAGATGTAGTGCTTGCTCGTAGTCGTTATCAACTTAAGAAGATCGAAGATCGAACGCATATATTGGAGGGCTTGATCAAAGCAGTATCGATCATGGACGAGATAATCGCTATTATCAGAAATTCAAAAGACAAATCAGATGCTAAAACAAATCTAATTAATTCTTTTGATTTTACTGACCAACAAGCTGAGGCCATCGTTACCTTAAGATTGTATCGATTGACATCTACTGATATTTATCAATTAAAAGATGAATATGCTCAGTTATTACAACAAAAAGAAATTTTAAAAGCGATCATATTAGATTCTAATATTTTGAATCAATTATTAGTAAAAGAGCTTAAAGAGATCAATGAAAGTCATAAGATGCAAAGATTGACTGAAATTCAAGATGAGGTTGAAGAGATAATCATTGACAAACAAAGCATGATAACTAATGAGCGAGTTATCATTACTATTACAAGAGATGGTTATATAAAAAGAGTTTCGTTGCGATCTTATAATGCATCAGAGGATTCTTTGCCAGGATTAAAAGAGGACGATCATTTAATTGGTGTATCTGAATGTGACCTTTTAGATTATCTGCTTTTGATAACGTCAAGTGGCAATTATCTATATACACCAATCTATGAGATCCAAGATGCGAAATGGAAAGATATCGGGTATCATTTAAATACTCTAGCTAGTATTAATGGCGACAAGATAATAGCGGCATATATCGTAAAATCCTTAATGAGCGAAGCTTGGATGATCACGCTTAGTAAAAAAGGTATGATCAAACGGACTATGCTAAATGATCTTAATACTCAAAGATATAATCGCACTTATAATCTTATGAGTTTGGGTAAAAACGATGAGGTTGTAGCATCAGCTATCGTTTATCAAGATGATGAGGTTGTGATCGCTACAAAATTAGGTCATGTCGTACGTTATCAACTAGACCAATTACCAACAACATCCTTAAAAGCAAAAGGTGTCAAAGCCATAAATTTGAACACTGGTGATCAGTTAAGTGACATGGCTTGTATTAATGAAAAAAAAGAAACTTTGATCGTTATTAATGATAAAGGTGGCATTAAACGTATTTGGTTGAAGGAAATCATTAATAATAATCGACCAGTAAAAGGTGATACTTTGTTTACAAAAAAGAAAAGTAATCCATTATCCATCAAGCATATTATCGCAACGCAAACATATGATGAGATTACCTTGATTGATGATAAGATAAATAAAGTCATTAGTAAAGATGTACCACTTATGAGTAAAGATAGTACTTTCTCTAACATGTTGTCATTAACCAAAGGATGGTATCTTCAAAGATCCTTAGATGAGATTAGGATAGTTGATATCGTTGAAGATGATGTTAAAAAGGATCAAGAAGATAAAGATGCCTATGATGGTAAGGCAAGTGAAGATTTTGAATTTATATCATTTGACGTTTGATAGTGCTTTATTATTAATTGCTTGAGTGATTTGATTCCGTTATAATGTAATAACGTAGATTGAGGTGTTGTATGTTTTTAAAGCGAATAGAAATTCAAGGTTTTAAATCCTTTGCTGATAAGACAGTATTGAATTTTGATCATCCAATAACAGGAATCGTTGGGCCTAATGGGAGTGGTAAAAGTAATATATCTGATGCTGTTCGATGGGCTTTGGGTGAGCAATCCGTTAAAGCTTTAAGAGGGGATGCCTCAATGACAAGCATTATCTTTTCTGGTTCTACCGAACGAAGAACGGTCAATATGGCAGAAGTGACGTTAGTCTTTGATAATATGAAACGTTATTTAGCTGTTGATTATGACGAGGTAGAGATTACAAGAAGAATCCATCGTAGTAATGGTGATGTAGAATACTTTATCAATAAAGTACCTTGTCGATTAAAGGATATACTAGATATAACAATGGATAGTGGTTTGTCTAAAGATTCACTTAATGTCATATCTCAAGGTAATATTGCATCTTTTGCGGATGCTAAGCCTTTAGATCGTCGTAGTTTTTTTGAGGAGGCCGCAGGTGTAAGCAAGTATAAAAAGAAGAAAACAGAGGCTGTGAGCAAGTTATCAAGAACACAAGAAAATCTAGATCGAGCAAATGATATTATTATTGAACTTGAGAAACAGGTAAATCCTTTAAAAAGAGCTGCAAAAAAAGCGGAAATATACCGTGAGAAAAGAGCACGATTACAGGCAATAGAAACTGCTGTCTTGATCGAGGAGATTGGTTTTTATCAAGAAAAGATGGATGAAGCTAAAAAAGCACTATTTGAAGCTGAAACAAAGAGTATAATGCATGAAACGACGATTCAAGTTAGCGAAACTAGCATAAATGAAAAAAGAGTTGAAGTTAAACAACTTGATAATGAAATTCAGTATATGCAAGAAAAATTAATGCACATCATCAACGAGATTCAAGTATTGGAAACAAGAAAAATTGAAATTGATGAAAAGAGAAAATATATGCTTGAAGCAGGTAATTCTAAACAACAACAAGAAGAGTTGAAATCTTTACTTGATGAAGCTTTGTTTGAATACGAAGATCGTAAGAAAAGATATGAGAGCAATCTCAGTGACATTTCTTTATATGAGCAACAAAATAACGATCTAACTATCAAGATAATCGATCAAGATCAAGCTATAGAAATGATCAATAATAAGATTAGAAGATTAAATAATCAAAAATCTGTACTTGAGAATACGATTCAACAACCATTTTTACAACAAGCTGGTGTCTCATCGATCATGAATGCTGCTAATAGTTTGCCAGGTGTACTTGGAGTAATTGCTACGATAATGAAACCACAAAAAGGGTATGAAGAGGCAATAAGTGTCGCACTAGGTGGTGCTCTTTATAATATCGTAACCAAAGATGAAGCTTCTGCTCGTAATGCAATTAGTTACTTGAAGAGAAATCGCAGTGGTAGAGCAACATTTTTACCTAGAAATGTTTTAAGTGCTCGTTATGTTGCAAGAGAAGATGAAATAATAGCTGATAATACTAAAGGATTTTTAGGATTTGCTGATGAGTTTGTAGATTGTGATGAGGTTTTTGATGTATTAAAGGATAGCCTTTTAAAGAATGTATTAGTCGTTGATGAGCTAGCTAACGGAAATCAATTGGCTGCTTTGGTTCATTTTCGTTATAAAATAGTTACTTTAGATGGTGATGTTATCCATCGTGGTGGTTCTATGACAGGTGGTTATACTAAAAACAACGCTTCCTTATTAACGGCTAAAAAGGACTTGAATGTTGTTGAAGATGAACTGATCACTTTAAATGAAGATTTGAGCAAACTTAAAAGTGAAGTACAAAACTATCGTCATGATAAAGATAATATTGATTCATTGTTACTAGAGAAAAGGATAAATGGTGCTAAATTAGAGCCAATCGTTGAGGCCAAAAGAGCTAAATACGAACGATTAAAAAATGATTATCAACTTTTAAATCCACAATATCAAAATGAAAACAGTGATAAATTTGATAATGAGTTAGTAACTCAGTTAAGTGAAGCAT
Organism: Erysipelotrichaceae bacterium; assembly: GCA_028686295.1. Taxonomy (GTDB): domain Bacteria; phylum Bacillota_I; class Bacilli_A; order Erysipelotrichales; family Erysipelotrichaceae; genus JAQUCI01. Next base: position 8,547 of record JAQUCI010000002.1, read on the forward strand.
ATTCACAAAGAGATGAATTGACCACAAATACGAGATTGAAGCGTGAAACGCGTTTAAGATTGAGTAATGAGGTAGAACGTAAAGAGCAACAGATTAGACAATATCGTCAACAAGCCAAGGAGACTAATGCTGAATTAGAACGCATTCGTATTGACATTGCTCGTTTAGAGATACTAATCAATAAAGACCTTGATCGTTTAGCGTCCGAATATCATATGACTTATGAATATGCCAAAGCAAATATGAACGATGTGACACTAGTAAACGCAAAAGATGAGGTGAATCTGTTACGTCAACAAATTGAGAGTTTGGGAAATGTCAACATGAGCGCACCGGAAGAATTTAGTGAGCTTAATGAACGTTATGACAAACTAAAGAAAAACTATGATGAATTACTGAAGAGTCGTGAAAAACTATTGGCAGTCATCGAAGAGATGGATAAAGTTATGGTTGAACAGTTTAAGGACATGTTTGATAAGATTAACGAACAATTTCAAATCACTTTTACGCAATTATTTGGTGGTGGTAAAGCACGGTTGATCTTAGAGGACCCGCATGATCTTTTAAATACTGGTATTGAGATAGAGGCAAATCCTCCTGGTAAGCTCATTCGTAATAATCGTTCTTTGTCTGGTGGAGAAAAGACCTTAATTGCATTCTGCGTGTTATTTGCGATCTTAAGGACAAGACCTGTTCCACTGTGTTTGTTTGATGAGGTAGATACAGCATTAGATCCAGCAAACAATGATCGCTTTGCCAATTATCTTAAACAGTTTAGTAATGAGAGTCAATTCTTGGTGTTAACTCATCGAACAGCTACGATGGCTAAATGTGATGTATTATATGGAGTTACGATGCCAAAGCAAGGCGTTTCAAAATTACTTAAGGTACAATTGAATGAAGCTGAACGTTTAACTAAAAAGGATGTGAATTAATGGGTTTTATTACAAATATTAGAAATAAGTTTTTTAACAATAAAGATAAGCAACACTATTTGAGTGGTTTTAAAGAAACATCAAGATCTTTTAATGAAAAGATGAGATTATTGGCTGAAGGGTTTACAGAATGCAATAAGGCTTTCTATGAAGCGCTAATGATAATCTTGATTCAAAGTGATGTTGGTGTTAATACTTCAGAGTTGATCGTAAATAACCTTAAATCTAAGATCAAAGATAAAAAGACACCATTTGATGATGTAGTTGAAAAATTATATGAGAGCATGGCTGAAGTTTATGGTAAACAAGGTAATGAGTTTAATTATGATTTTAAACCAACAGTTATCTTTGTTGTAGGAGTTAATGGTAGTGGGAAAACTACAAGTATCGCAAAATTAGCTTATTATTTTAAACAGCAAGGAAAGAAAGTAGCAGTTGTAGCGGCGGATACCTTTAGAGCTGGAGCTATTGATCAATTAGCAAAATGGGCTGAAAGATTAGATATAGCTTGTATATTGGGGAAACAACAAAGAGATCCAGCGGCTGTCATTGTTGATGGGTGTCGTTATGCTAATGAAAATGATATTGATATCTTATTGTGTGATACAGCTGGTAGATTACAAAATAAAACTAACTTGATGAATGAATTAGCCAAAATGATCAAGGTTGCAAAACGCGAGATTGAAGATGCGCCTCATCATGTGTGGCTAACAATTGATGCATCAACTGGTCAAAACGGTTTAAGTCAAGCCCGTATATTTACTGAAGTAACTAATGTTAGTGGCATTATATTAACGAAAATGGATGGTACAGCTAAAGGTGGGATCATCTTAGCCATCAAACATGAGTTGAACATTCCCGTCAGCTTTGTTGGTTTTGGTGAGAAAGTAGATGATCTAAAGGAATTTGAACTTGACTCATATATTTATAGCATTGCAAATGGTATAAAAGATGTTGGTTAAAAATGAATATATTAATCAATTGCTTGATTGGTATGATAAACTATTAACGAATCGACAAATTGAGATCATGAATCTTTACTATCGTGAGGATTTATCATTGACTGAAATCGCTGAAAATCTTAAAATATCACGTAGTGCCGTTTATGATCAACTTAAAAATACAGAAAGAATATTGAAGAATTATGAAGATAAATTGATGTTAGTAGAAACATTTAAAAAACGTACTAAATTATATCAAGAATTGTTAGAAGCAGACAGATCACAGATTACGGAGATAATTAACAAGTTATTGGAACTTGAGTAGGGAGAAATTATGAAAAAAGTAATATCAGTAAATGCAGGTAGTTCGTCATTGAAATTTCAATTATTTAATATGCCAAGTGAAGAAGTATTGACTTCGGGGATTGCTGAAAGAGTTGGTATGGAAATGGGAGTATTTTCGATTAAGGTAAACAACGAGAAGATCACCAAAGAACTACCGATCAAAAATCATAAGGTTGCAGTTGAATTATTATTAGATGCTTTAGTTCAATACGAGATTGTTGATGATCTAAATGAGATTGTTGGTGCTGGGCATCGCATCGTTCAGGGTGGTTCTTATTTTGCAAGTAGTGTAAAAGTTGATGAGGAAGCAGTGAAGATCGTTGATGAGTTGGCTGAACTTGCACCTTTACATAATCACGCACACTTAACAGGTTATTATGCATTTAAGGAAGCACTACCAAATATTGAACATGTATTTGTATTTGATACGGCTTTTCATCAAACTATGAAACCAGAAGTTTTTACGTATGCTGTTCCTTACCAATGGCAAAAGGATTATCGTGTTAGAAGATATGGAGCTCATGGGACAAGTCATCAGTATGTTGCTAATCGTTGTGCTGAGTTAATGAATAAAGATGTTGCTGATTTAAAGATCATAACATGCCATCTTGGTAATGGAGCTTCAATAAGTGCTGTTGAGGGCGGAAAATGCGTGAATACATCAATGGGGTTCACTCCTCTGGCTGGTATCATGATGGGAACAAGATGTGGTGATATCGATCCTGCGATCGTATTATATATGATGAACAAAACAGGCATGTCAACTGCTGAAATGGATACTGAATTAAACAAGCGTTCTGGGATGTTAGGAATCAGTGGGGTATCAAGTGATGCTCGAGATGTTGATAAGGCTGCCAAAGAAGGAAATGAAAGAGCGATCTTAACACAAAAAATATATGTTAATCGAATAATCAATGTTGTTGGTGGTTATTTCATGCAAATGGGAGGCTGTGATGCGATCGTCTTTACGGCTGGGCTTGGTGAAAATGATGCTAATATTCGTCAAATGGTATGCGAAGGTTTAGCTAAAGGAATGAATTTAAAGGTTGATCGCGAAAAGAATTTTGCAACAAGATCTAAAGAAGTAAAATTTAGTTTAAGTGATTCAAAGGTTGAAGCCTGGATCGTACCTACTAATGAAGAATTAGTCATTGCTAGAGATACTTATCATATTTTAGGGTTAGATAATGATCACTAAGATCATTGATGAAATTATAAGATCGGATGTAATAACGATATTTCGTCATGAAAGGGCTGATGGCGATGCTTTTGGTAGTCAATGTGCTTTAGCGATCTGGCTTAGAAAGTATTACCCAAACAAAGAGGTGTATTGTTTAGGCTTAAATGGAAAAGATAATCAAGAGCAATTCTGTTTAATGGATACGGTAGAGGATAATGTGATCCAAGAATCGTTAGCTATTATTTTAGATACTGCCAATACTTCAAGAATAGATGATCAACGTTATAAGATCGCAAAGAAGATCATAAAGATCGATCATCATGTTTTAGTTGAACATTATGGAGATATCGAGTTTGTTGATCCAAAAAGATCAAGCACTTGTGAGTTGGTTCTTACTTTGATCAATCAAGCAAAACCACTAAGTAAAAATGATCAGGACATAGCTTCTTTACTTTATAAAGGTTTATTAACTGATACATTGCGTTTTTCAACTTCTAATACTACTTCATCGACTTTGATGAGTGCATCTTACTTAGCTGATTGTAATATCGATGTTGCCGATATCAGTCACGATGTGTTTAAAAGATCGATGGCATATTTCAAACTAGCAACTAAATTGAGATCAGAAACAATCTTTACAAACAACAACAGATTAGCTTATGTTTATCTACAACAAGAAACAATTGAAGCATATGGGGTAAAACAAGAAGAAGCTAAGGACCTAGTTACTGAATACAATAACTTAAATGAACTAGTAGCTTGGGTATTATTCACTGAAGATGAAGATATCGCTGATATTTATAATGCGAGTTTACGTTCAAGGGGCATAAGAGTAGACGATATTGCTAATAAATTTAATGGTGGTGGCCATCACCAAGCGGCTGGTGTAAAGGGATTAACTTTAAAGCAAACACAAGAGATGATAATCATGATCAAAAAGAGAATAATCCAAACTAAATAGACAATAGTGTCTATTTTTTATTTTATTAGTTGATGCTTATGTTAAAATAAAAATAGAGGTGCTTATGTCGACACATCTAGCGATTAGAAGTTGCTTTTCTTTATTAGAAGGAACATTAAAAATACCGGAAATTGTTGATCTAGCAGTCGAAAATGGCTTTTTAAGTATTGCTTTATGTGATCATAATGTCATGTATGGTAGTGTTAGTTTTTATCGAGAGTGTTTGAAAAAGAATATTAAAGCTATAATCGGTATGGAAGTTGATATTATGCATGAAGATAATAAATCATCAGTTTATCTTTTAGCAAAAGACAACAATGGATATCGAAATCTTTTAATGTGTTCGACATATCTTAATACAACGATTGATTATTTAACCATCGAACAACTTATTAATTATGCTTCTGGATGCATCTTGATCATCCCATCTGAAAAAGGAATTATTGAGACGGAACTATTAAAAGACGACAATAATAAATTACTAAATACATTACGATTTTTTAAGGATCATCATCCTAATGTTTATGTTGGGTTAGCTTCATCGATTAATTCGCTATGGAAAGAAAAAAACGATCAACTTAAAGAATTATGTAAAATGTTAGATATCCAGACCGTAGCATTTAGTTTTGTGTATTATCGCTTACCTAATGATAATCTTACACTAAAAGCTTTAAAAGCGATCAAAGACAACAAGAGTTTTGAAGATGAGACGATCATTAACGAGAACAATCGCTATTTTTTAAGCAATGATGAATTAATGAAGGTTTATGCATATGATGATCTATTAAACTCTGATATGATCGCTGACCAATGTAACGTTGATATTTACGAAAAAAAATCTTCATTACCAGTTTTTTCTAATAAAGATCACGCTAAGAGTAAGGACTACCTTTATCAATTATGTAAGACGGGACTAAAGAAACGGTTTGAAGGAAGAATGATACCAAAAGAGTATTCAGAACGATTAAGGTACGAACTAAAAGTAATTTTTGATATGGATTATGAAGATTATTTTTTGATCGTTTGGGATTTTATCAAATTTGCACGACAACGCAATATTTACGTGGGGCCAGGTAGAGGTAGTGCTGCTGGATCTGTTGTTTCATGGTCACTTGGGATTACTCACGTTGATCCTATACATTATGGTTTATTATTTGAGCGTTTCTTAAACCCTGAACGTATCTCGTTGCCTGATATTGATGTTGATTTTCCTGATGATCATCGTGATGAAGTGATATCTTATGTGGCGTCTGTCTATGGCAAAGATCATATAGCTCATATATCGACATTTGGAACATTTAAAGCTAAACAAGCAATACGTGATATTGGAAGGGTATTAAATCTTAATTCAAGAGAATTAGATCAGTTAGCAAAAAGTATTCCAAATGCTTTAAATATCAAGTTGGATCAAGCTTTAGTTAAAAGTAAAAGATTGCAACAATTGATAGAATCTGATGAACGATATCGACAAGTATATCATTTAGCCAAAAAAATAGAGGGATTACCAAGACATATTTCAACACATGCTGCTGGAATCGTAATGAGTTCTCTTAATCTTACTGATGTTGTACCCCTGATCAAGATAGAGCCTGATATGTTATCGACTCAGATAACAATGGAGTATTTAGAAGATTTAGGATTGATCAAAATGGATTTCTTAGGTCTAAGAAATTTAACGATAATCGATAAGACATTATCATACATCAATGAGAAAATTGATATTCTTAAAATACCATTGAACGATCAAAAAACTTATAAAATGATAAGCAGTGGTAATACGGTAGGATTATTTCAGTTAGAATCTGAAGGTATGAAGAATTTGATAGTGAGAATGAAACCAAATCAATTTACAGATATTGCTACCTGTATAGCTTTGTATCGACCAGGACCAATGGATAATATACCCTTATATCTTAAAAACAGAGCACTTCCGCAATCCATAATTTATCTCCATGATGATCTGATCCCAATCTTAAGTGAAACTTATGGAGTTATCATTTATCAGGAACAGATCATGCAAATAGCGCAAAAAATGGCCGGATTTGCGTTAAGTAAAGCTGATATATTGAGAAAAGCAATGAGTAAGAAAAACGCTTCAGAACTGATCAAACTACGACAAGATTTTATAGACGGATGTACTAATAAAGGATACAAAAAAGTTGTTGGTGAACAGCTGTATGAATTGATCCTTAAATTTGCTAATTATGGCTTTAATAAATCACACAGTGTTGCTTATGCACTCATTTCATATCAAATGGCATATCTTAAAGCTAATTATCCACAATATTTTATGTTAAGTCTTCTTGATAGTGTCATTGGTAGTGAAAGCAAAACATCAGAATACATAAATGAATGTAAGAAATGTAGCGTTAAGATCGCTCCAATTTCGATAAATCATAGCTTTGCTAACTTTGTATATGAAGATGATCGAATTCGTATGCCACTAATTTGCATTAAGGGTATAGGTAACAATGTAGTGAATGAGATCATAAAAGAAAGAGAAAATGATAAGTTTAATGATTTTTATGAGTTTATCGCCCGTATGAATATCCGGAAAATAAGTCGATCGAATATTGAAGCATTAATAAAAGCTGGAGCTTTAGATGATTTTTTATTATCTCGCAAAACGATGCTTGTGGCTATTGATGAAGCTTTAAACTATGCTAATCTTGTAAAAGTGGATAATCCGAATCAAAATTATATCGATCTGGGTTTGGTCTATAAACCTCAACCAATATTGGTTGAAGATCAATTACAAGAAAAACTTGATGATGAAAAAGAAGTATTGGGCTTTTATCTATCTGAACATCCTTTATCAGCATTAAAAAACAAGATTGGCTACGATGGTAAGAATATAAGTAATTTGATCATATCTAAAGATCAAGTTAAGATTTTAGTAAATATCACTAGGATTAAACAGTATCAAGCAAAAACTGGTGAAATGGCTTTTGTGTCAGCCAGTGATGAGTCAGGTAGCATTGACCTTGTTATATTACCTAATCGTTACCGAAAGTTTCAAGATCTTTTAGTTAAAGGTAAGAATATAATGGTAAGTGGACGAATGGATAAACCGCAATCACTAGTTGTCGATAATATTGAGTTAATAAGTAATTAATATTCACATAGATAACACAAATTACCGATATTATTAAAGCAGGTGATAATATGAGTAAAATATTGATCGTAGATGATGAAATTCGTATTCGAGAAGTCATAAAAGAATACGCTGTTTTATATGGTCATGAAGTTAAAGAAGCTTCAGATGGTTTACAAGCTATTGAAATGATAAAGGATGAAGACTTTGATGTTGTGATCTTAGATATAATGATGCCAAATCTTGATGGTTTTGTAGCGTGCAAAAAGATAAAGGCGATAAAAAAAGTTCCTGTCATCATGTTATCGGCACGACAAGAAGAATTTGATAAATTAATGGGTTTTGAACTTGGAATTGATGACTATGTCACTAAACCATTTTCACCTAAAGAACTGATGGCAAGAATAAAAGCCGTAACAGAACGTTTTAAAGGTGACACTAACGTCAAGTTACAATTTGAAGGGTTAGTTGTTGATACTGAAGGTGTAAATGTATATGTTGATCAAGAGAAAATTCATATCACACCAAAGGAATATGAATTATTGGTTTATATGATAAAGAATAAGAATACCGCTATTTCACGAGATAGATTGCTTGAAGAAGTTTGGAATTATGATTATTTTGGTGATGATCGTACTGTTGATACTCATGTAAAGATGTTAAGAAAGAATCTGGGAAAATATCGTAAATTTATTGTTACTGTAAGAGGTATGGGATATAAATTTGAAGTTTGATAATCTTCTTTGGGAAGACAGTTGTTATATGTTACAATTGTTTTGATCTATAGAGGATAACAACTTGAAAAATAGAAGATCTTTTACAAAATTTGATCTAAAAGGAGTGCGATTTAAGACATGGATATTGTTTTTGTCTTTTTCGGGTGGCATTCTTTTTTTATTATGGATATTACAGGTTTCATCTTTAAATCCATATTATCGAAGTGTTAAGGTAAATAATGTTCAAACAATTGCCGATTATATTGAAAGCTCGATAAATAATGATGAAAACATGCAAGATGTTATAGATATAACTTATGATAATGGTGTTTGTTTAGCTATCTATAATTATCAAGAATACGAATTATTGAATGTAAATGCCTTAGGAGTCGGTTGTTATCTAAGTAATACAGGTTATGGTGAGAAACTTAGTATTGGACATTATATTAGCTTAATCGATGATAACGATGAAAATGAAGTATACGAATATGTTCGGAGTGAACGTTTTCAAGACGAAATGTTAATATATGGAAAAAAGATTGATACAAATCTCGGTTCATATTATTTATTGTTAAATGCTATGGTTGAACCAGTTGATTCAACTGTGTTTATAATGCAAAATCAGTTCTTGATCATTTTGGTTTGTGTTTTGTTGGTGTCAGGTTGGATTGCTTTTATCATGGCAAATGCTTATGCTAATCCAATTACAAAAATGACTGATTCAGCCATTTTATTAGCTGAAGGTGATTACGATGTGCGATTTAATGGTGGCTCTTATACGGAAATAGATGAGTTAGCTAATACTTTAAATTATGTCACTGAAGAACTATCAAAAACTGAAGAACTAAGACGTGATCTGATCGCTAATGTTTCTCATGATATAAAAACGCCACTTACAACAATAAAAGCTTATGCTGAAATGATAAATGATATCTCTGGCGATAATCCTATTAAAAGAAGACAACATGTTGATGTTATTATAAATGAAGCTAATCATATGAATAAACTTGTTGATGATATGTTGGTCTTAACGAAAATTCAATCGGGAAATATGATAATTAACGAAATTGAATTTGATATTGTTAATAAAGCTAAAGAAATAAGTAATGTATTAAGGGGTTTGCAAGCAACCTATAACGTAAAGATTATTTTTGATACAGTTGATAAAGCTTATATCAAAGCTGATGAAACCTTGATTGGACAGGTTATCTATAATTTTTTAAATAATGCTATCAAGCATGTAGGAGACGATAAGCAGGTCGTTATAACGATCACAAAGATAGCTGATAAATTTAAAATAGCTATAACTGATCATGGAACAGGGATAGCTAGTGAAAACTTACCTTATATATGGGATCGATACTATAAGATCGATAAGAACTATCAGCGCAATCAAGAAGGATCAGGTCTTGGGCTTGCAATATCTAAGGCTTATCTTGATCTACATGATTGTGAGTATGGTGTTGAGAGTGAGTTAAATGTTAAAACAACATTTTGGTTTATCATATAGTTTTGACTTTTAAATATTTTTCATATTTATCTTTAAATAATGATTTGATCATAAGTGATTTAAAAATGTCCGGATTACAATGCATAACAACGTTAACATTGGCTTTGATATCTTTTTTGATAGTTGTTTGACCACGATGTTCTTTATCCGTTTTAACTTCAATTGCTACACCAGTAAATACTTTGTCGGCAACATTTCTGTCGATCATATATAGATAAGCTACCATATCATGTATTACAGCACCAAGATACCCATAATGTCGATAATACAACTGTCCGTATACTTGTGTCATATTATGTATAATTTTGCCTATCATGTCACCCTCATATAACATAAAAGCCAGATCGTTATGATCTACTCGCGTTGAATGAGTGGCATTTAGTCCGATCATATAGATTTTGACATGATCTTGTAGTTGATCATAGACTAGTTTGGTTGCAATCTCATCATAATAATAGTTGAACTCTGCATATGGTGTTGTGTTACCTTTATCAATACCACCACCCATAGAATATATTGCTTTTGTTTGCTTCATTGTTTCTAGATCCTTTTCGATGCATAGTCCAATATTTGTTAAAGGTCCTAAAGCAAGGATTTCTACTTCATTAGGGTATTTTTTGATCGTATTAATAATGAATTCAATAGCTGAAATGTTTGCTAAATTATGATCATCATAATCCAAATTAGTGTTGCCAAGACCGTCGGCACCATGTACTTGATCAGCATCAATAGGGTCAATGGTTTTGTTGCGTATATTGCTCATATTAGTTATTGCACCTTTAAACACAGAGATATCTTTGTTTAGCAATTGCGTAAGTTTTAAGGCATTAGCTACGACTATATCTATCCCTTTATTTCCACAAACACATGTTATTCCTAATATATCAAGATCTTCATTATTTAAAGCTGCGATGATCGCATAAGCATCATCAATTCCGGGATCTGTGTCAATTATAACTTTTCTTTTCATCTTTAACTCCTTTTTATCTAATAATAACTTATGCTGTGATTATTAACAATGATCTATAGCTATGATATACTTGATTTGGTGATCAAATGAATCAAAAAAAATTGGATTTCTTACCAAATTCAACATTAAGTTTATATCAAGATGATGAAATGTTTAAGATAAACACTGATACAAGTCTTCTAGGTTCATTTATCAATTTCAAGGTCAATAAACGAGTTTTAGATATTGGTTGTAATAATGGCGCATTATTATTATATTGTTTAAAGTATAAACCTTCATTTATGTTGGGTATTGATATTGATTCTAAAGCTTGTGATATAGCAAGAATGAATATGGAACTCAATAATGTTCAAAATGTAATGATTATCAACAAGAACATAAAAGATTACAATGATGAACAGTTTGATGTTATCATATCAAATCCCCCATATGATCAAAATAAAAGATATATCAGAAACAACGATCAAGAAGCTAAAGCTAGGTTTACGATCGATCTGACGCTTGATGATCTAATTAGTCAGGTCAATAGATTATTAAAGGATAACGGACGATTTTTCATGATACATCGAGCGACTTATCTAAATGATATAATATTTTGTATTAGAAAACATAAAATGAGTGCTGAAAGAGTAGAGTTTATTTATCAGAAGAAAGACAGCTTTGCGCAAAAAATCATGATTGTCGTTGTTAAACGTAATAATACTGAATGTAAAGTCTATCATAGGATTATAGGAGTTTAATATGCTAGGTACATTTGTAAATGCTATTGCCGTAGTGGTCGGTTGTGCAGTCGGCTTGATGTTTAAAAAGATTATCAGTAAGAAAATCAGTGAAACAGTTTTCGTTGGTTTAGCTTTATGTACTTTATATATAGGAGTTAGTGGGGCGATTAAGGGTCAAGATACTATGGTTATCATAATCAGCATGATCTTTGGTGGCATGATCGGAGAATGGCTTGATATTGATACTTTTATTATAAGAGTTGGCGAAAGTGTTCAATCAAGATTTAATCAAAATAAACAAGAAGACACTTTTGCACAAGGGTTTATAAGTGCCAGTTTATTGTTCTGTGTTGGAGCAATGACTATACTTGGTTCCCTGCAAAGTGGATTAAGTAATGATCATCAAATTTTGTTCGCTAAATCAGCGCTTGATTTTGTAGCGGCTATTATTTATTCTTCAACTTTAGGAATTGGCGTAGGTTTTTCAGCATTATTCATTTTATTATATCAAGGTAGCTTAACTATGATGGCTTCTTATGTTGCGCCGTATCTTAGCGATGTTGTTATTAATGAGATGAATGCAGTTGGTTCAATCATCTTGATCGGATTAGCGTTAACTATGTTAAAGACTACTAAATTAAAAATAGCAAATTTTATTCCTGCTATCTTTATGCCAATAATAATTTATTTATTTATCTAGGAGGAAACAATGAAATTAGGTTATGCTCAGGCAGACATTACGCCAATTAAACCAAGTCGATTATCAGGATATGGGGTAGAAAGAATTAGTGTAGGTGTTTTTGATCCATTAATGGTCAGGGTCATGGTATTTAAGAAAGATGAGATAGACATGGTATTTATTCAAACCGATCTGATTGGTATTGATCCATCAATCGTTGATCTGTTAAGTAGTAAGATCAACATCACAAGTGAAAAGATTGTAATTTGTTGTTCACATACACATTCAGGACCAATAGGCACGATAAAACTACCCGGTCTTGAAAGTATCTTTGGCGAATTTGATCATGAATATGTTAAATATTGGCTAGAAAAAACAGTTGATAGTTATAATGAGGCGTGCCAATCATTTTCAGAAGTTCAAATGGGTTATAAGCAAGTGGAGATTACTAATATTGGTACAGATCGCCATGATGGTTCCTATGGTGATGAAAAGGTTGGCGTATGGTATTTTGTGACAAGCAACGACCATAAGTATGTATTATATAATCTTGCTTGTCATCCAACAGTCTTGAACAGCGACAATCTCATGATAACTGCAGATTTACCATACGGAGTGGTTAGCGCTTTAAAAGAGCAGGTAGACGGTGTTGTATTTATAAATGGTAGTGCTGGTGACATTAGTACTCGATATACAAGAAATGAAAGTTCTTTTAAAGAGGTCAGTGAAAAGGGGAAATTGATAGCAGATTTAATATTGAAAGCAATTGATGACATTGAATTAGAATATTTAACAACCGTCAAGATCAAGAAAAAAGAATTTCCGATAGAATTAAAAGAAATTCCTAATCTAGAAAAGATAAAAGAAGCAATGGATAAGCAGCTTGAGTTAGTTAAAAAAGCGAAACAAGAAGGTCAATCTATTACTCAGATAAGAGTGTTATATTCTGTTGTTGAAGGATTTAACGCTCAACTTAAAGCAGTTGATGTCTTAAAAAAACTTCAAGGCTTAAAATTATCAGTAACCTATGTTATGCTCAATAACACGATAATGATTGGGTTACCAGTAGAGTTATTCTCTAAATTATCACATGATTATCGCTTAAAAGATCAACGATTACACTATATATCTTATTGTAATGGTTATTATATGTATCTAACTAATAAAAAGGCATTTGAAGAGAATTATTATGAAGCAGGAACAACTATATTTGCTAAAGGTCAAGGAGAGATATTAATGGAGAAAATCTATAACTATCTTGTAGACCTCAAATGGTAAAAGATTAGCATGCGTGAGTATGTAGTTCGAAACTGGGATCAATTACAAGCGATCATCTTTAGAGATGTTTGGCAAGATGATATCAAAAGATATCGCGCTAATTTTATCTATCGTGGGGTAGGAGATATTAGTTATGAATTGTTGCCTAAGTTAAATCGAGTTTGTAATCATAATTTAGAACTCGAAGATTCACTATTAAGAAATTTTAAGAAATATGCTTACGCTGATATAGCAGATTATCAGAGTTTTTGGCAAATTTTAACCTTAGCTCAACATCATGGTCTGCCGACTCGTTTACTTGATTGGAGTTATTCGCCATTGGTGGCAGCGCACTTTGCGACAGAGGAAATCGAGAACTATGACAAAGATGGATTGATTTGGTGTGTCGATTATGAAGCGATCATGCAACAACTACCATCTACTCTAAAGGATAATCTTAATGAAACTAATTCAAAATTATTTTCTCTGGATATGTTAGAAAAAGTTGCACAGAATTTTGATGATCTTAAAAAATATAGTGATAAACCATATGTTATCTTTTTTGAACCATCTTCTATACATAATCGAATCATCAATCAATATGCATTATTCTCGGTTCTGAGTGATTCAAGTACACATTTAAGTGATATATTAGATGTATATAAGCAATTTTGTTTTAAGATAATAATTCCTAAGGAGATAAAACTTGAAATTAGAGATAAATTGGACTATATAAATATATCAGAAAGAATGATCTATCCAGGTCTTGATGGTATCTGTAAATGGATCACTCGTAAATTCTCAGATCTTGGACCAAAATACAACACATTAAAGTAAGTGAATCTTTATTATCATTGTTGTTAGGTTAAATCTTTTTATGAAAGTACCACATTTGATGTGTTACTTATAGTTCAAATGAACAAGGAGGAAAAGATGAAGAGATTGTTTAAAGTTTTAGCAGTCTTGCTTTTAGCGTTAACGATGTTTGGTTGTAGTAAACCGACAGAAACTCCAGAAGAGATTGAGATCGTTATTTGGCATACATTCACTGATGCTCAAAATGCTGAATTAGAAAAGATAGCTGCTGATTTCTCTGCTGCACACGAGGATATTAATGTTGTGGTTGAACAGCAACCATATGCAGATTTTGATGCTAAAGTTGCTAATGCTGTTCGTAGCCAAGTAGGTCCAAGCATGATCATTCATTATTCAACGCTTGCTGCTAGCTATGCTGATGAAGATTTATTAATCGATTTTATTCCTTTTATTACCGAAGATATTGGTCTTGATGTATTTCAAGATAATGTGATTGAAAGTGCTTATGCTGATGCGACTCAATTTGATTCGAATACAAAAATGTATGTTTATCCACTAAATGTTACAGCAAACATTCTATTCTATAATAAAACTATGTTTGATGAGTTAGCTATTGAAACACCCACAACTTGGACTGCTCTTACAGAAGCTAGTAAAAACATCTATGCTGAAAAAGGGATTCCAGGGTTTGGAATGGATTCTTTGACCGATAATTTTATCTTATGGTTAAATCAAAATAACATTCCATTTATTAATGCAGAAACAAAAACAGTTGGTTTTAAACACGATACAACATTAGAGTTAGTTAACTGGTTTGCTGAAGGTGTCAATGAAGGGTATTTCAGTGTTGCTCCTACAGGCAATTATTATTCTGAAGATATTGGAGCTCAAACCATTGCTGCTTATATTGGCTCATGTGCTGGTGCTAGTTATGTTGAAGCTTCTGTTGGCGATAAATTTGAATGGGCGATGGCACCAGTACCACAAACAGAAGGAACTGATACGGTTACTACTGCTTTCTTGCGTGGTATCATTGGATTTAGCAAAGATACTGCTCATGATAAAGCTTTATATGAGTTCATAAAATATTGGACAACACCCGATGTTCACGCTTCATGGTGTGCAGCTTTTAATGCACTGTCACCATATTTTGCTACAACTGAATCGCAAATCTATATTGATTATCTTGCTAATAATGAATCAATGGCTATTGCTCAACAAGGAGTTGAATTTAGTTATTCTTCTCCATCATTACCGGGTTCAGCAACAGTTAGAACAGAAATTGATTCGATGATGAAAAAAGTGGCTTTAAATGAGATGACTGCTGAAGATGCGGTCAGATCAGCTGTTGATAATAGCAACGCTGCTTTAGCCGAGTAGTCTGTAAAGATTAGTGAGATGTCATCTCACTAATCTTTTTCATATAATTTAACGATCAATTTCAAAGAGAACAGGTGAGAATATGGAAATAATATTGCAAAATGTCACTAAGCGTTTTGATAAAGTAATAGCTGTAAATGATTTTACAACAACGATTGAAGGGGGCAAACTTAGTGCTTTACTTGGACCATCTGGTTGTGGTAAGAGTACTTTATTATATGTTTTATCAGGTATTACGCCACTTACATCTGGTAAGATATTTTTTGATAATGTTGATGTAAGTGACCTTGAACCAGAAAAAAGAGGAATTGGATTAGTATTTCAAAATTATGCTCTGTATCCACACTTAACAGTCAAACAAAATATTAGTTTTCCTTTGCAAATACAAAAAGTTGCTAAAGAAGAAATAGAACAAAGAGTGAGCGAAATGGCAAAACTTGTTCATATTAGTGAGTTAATGGATCGAAAACCTTCACAGTTATCTGGTGGTCAACAACAGCGAGTAGCTATTGCTAGAGCTATGGTCAAAAGGCCAAGATTATTATTACTTGATGAACCATTGAGTAATCTTGATGCACGACTTCGATTAGAGATGCGTGAAGAGATTAGACGTATTCAACTTGAAACAAAAGTCACGACTATTTTTGTTACCCATGATCAAGAGGAAGCAATGAGTATATCGGATCAGATCATATTGATGAAAAGTGGCATTATGCAACAAATCGCGCCACCTCAATCAATGTATGAAGATCCAAAAAATGTTTTCGTGGCAGATTTTTTAGGAAATCCTCAAATTAATAAAGTTTATGGCAAGATTATCCATGAACAATTTGTCTTAAGAGATAGCGATACTACCTGTGATCATGAAAAATTTAAAGGAATCGCTAATGAAAGCAATGTTATCCTATCTTTAAGACCTGAGAGCATTGATCTTGCAACAAATAATGATATGATCGCTTTTAATGCAAAAATTGTTGATATTTATCAAATGGGTAAAGAAAGACTAGTATATTTAGCTTTCGATGAACATTTGTTAAGAGCTTATATTGATATTGATCATCAATTAAATATAGATGATATCATTCCAATTACACTTAAAGACAGGGGTGTTTTTGTTTTTGATGAAAGCACGGAAGAAAGATTGAGATGATGAAAAAAAATATCTTATCAATAAATCCTCGATTAAGGAAAAGAATAGAGCCATATCTTTATTTGTTACCTTTTATCATTGGAATAGGTATTTTTACATTGTATCCGATCACATACGTTTTTATAACTTCATTTAAAGAAGGATTTAAATATATTACTGGTGCTTTTGAAGGTTTTGGCCTTGATAATTACCAATATGTGATCAACGATGCAAATTTTATAAGTGCATTGAAGAATACGAGTATATATGTAATGGTCGTAGTTCCAATATCAACCGGATTAGCAATCTTGATAGCTAATTTGCTAAATAAAAAGATTAAATTCATTGGTTTTTTTCAAACTGTTTATTTTCTACCGTTAGTAACGTCGATAACAGCTGTAGGTTTGGCATGGAAATTTATGTTTAATCACAATTATGGGGTAATTAATTATTTTTTATCTTTATTACAGATTGATCCAATAAATTGGTTATTAGTACCAAAAAACAATATATACGCTTTGATCATCTTTGGTATTTGGAATATCTTGCCGTTTACGATAATACTACTTCTGTCGGGATTACAGAATATAAACGAAATGTATTATACGGCTGCAAAGGTTGATGGAGCCAGTAACTTTCAAATTTTCTATAAGATAACAATTCCATTATTGGCACCTACTATTGGTCTGGTCTTGATCATTAATATGATCAGTACTTTTAAAGTATTTACTGAATTATTTCCTTTATTTAATGGAAGTCCAGGAATTGCTTATAATTTATATACAGTTGTATACTATATATTTGATCAATTCTATATTAAATGGAAATTTGGCAGAGCGTGTGCTGCTGCTTTAATCTTGTTTTTGATTATATTTGTCTTAACTCGTCTACAGTTGTATATTCAAAGGAAATGGCAACATTATTAAGGTGATATCATGAAAAAACAAACATTAAATAAAATAATCATTTATACATTATTGATATTAGGTGGTATCGTAATGATTTTTCCTTTTTTCTGGATGTTTTCTTCAGCTTTTAAAACAGCTGCTGAAACAGCGAGTTTTCCACCAAAATGGATTCCTTCAATACCCCAATTTTTGAATTTTGCTAAGGCTTTAGATTATGCTCCTTTTGACAGATATTTGATCAATTCTTTGATCGTAACAATAGCCAATGTTACATTGACTATGATATCTACCATTCTAGCCGCATTTGCGTTTTCAAGATTGAAATGGAAAGGTAGAGATACTGTATTTACTTTGATGCTGGCTTTAATGATGGTGCCGTTTGAAATGCTTGTGATCACTAATTTTCAAACAATCGCTAATTGGGGATTAAGTGACAGATTATTAGCATTGATAATTCCATTTACGGCAAGTATCTTTTATACATTTATTTTGAGAAATTTCTTTATGTCTATCCCTGATTCTTTGTATTATTCAGCAAAGATTGATGGAGCAAGTAATTGGCAGTACTTATGGAAAGTTATGGTGCCGATTGCAAAACCATCAATTATCACTATACTATTATTGAATACGATAGTATCATGGAATTCTTTTATGTGGCCTTTACTTGTGATCAATTCTCGAGGTAATCGGACATTACCTTTGGGCCTTTATGCTTTTATTACCGAAGCTGGAACTCATTTTGAATTATTAATGGCAGCCAGCACTATGATCGTTATACCAATCATAATCTTGTTTTTAATTGCTAGAAAAAGTATCGTTAACGGTGTTGCACGTGGTGGTTTGAAAGGTTAAGAATTGCTTTTTACATAAATAGATCCATCTTAAACATCTTAATTGACGTAAGATGCTTACTGTGATAATATAATGTCGTTGCACTATCATGCGCAACCGCTCTTTCATGGTTTAAGTGCGAAAGCCACCATTATTGGCGAGTCTAGTTAGAATAAGGAGGTGCAATATGTACGCAATTATTGAGACCGGCGGAAAACAACTTAAAGTTGAAGAGGGTCAATCGATTTTTATCGAAAAATTACCAGTTGAAGCTGGCGATGAGATCGTCTTTGAACAAGTTTTATTAGTAAGTGGACGCTCAACTAAAGTTGGAAGCCCTTATGTCAAAGGGGCTACTGTTGTTGCAAAAGTAGAAAAACAAGGCAAAGAAAAGAAGATCACGATCTTCAAATACAAAGCTAAAAAAGGTTCTACAAGACGCAAACAGGGTCATCGTCAACCTTATACAAAATTGATCGTTGAATCAATTAACGTGTAAGTATGATCATGATAAATATCGTATCTAAAGGATCTAATATTGCTAGTGTTAATATTACTGGTCATGCTGGATACGATGAGTACGGTAAAGATCTTGTTTGTGCTGCTGTTAGTACAATAGGGATTGGAACCTTAAATGCTTTAGATGAATTAGCTAATGAGAGTTGTTTGTTAACGATGAAGGATAATGAAATTAACATACGAATCATTAAATCAAATGAAATCTCACAGTTGATCATAAAAGTAATGCTTATACAATTGAAAACTTTGTATGAGCAGTATAAAGATTACATAGAAATCAAACAAACGGAGGTGTAAAAATGAAGTTTGTCCTTAATATCCAATTATTCGCATCTAAAAAAGGTGTTGGATCAACAAAGAATGGTCGTGATTCTCATTCTAAACGTTTGGGAGCTAAGAAGGCTGACGGACAATTTGCCTTAGCTGGCAACATCATTTACCGACAAAGAGGTACTCGTATCTATCCTGGTGTCAATGTTGGCATTGGTGGCGATGATACTTTATTCGCTAAGACTAGTGGCATAGTTAAGTATGAACGCGTTGGTAAAGATAAAAAACAAGTTTCGGTTTATCCACAAGCATAATATCTCCGTTTTACGGAGATTTTTAATTAGGAGATGATTTTATGTTTATAGATAAAGTAAAGCTCACTGTAAGGGCTGGAAAAGGTGGAGATGGTATTGTCGCATATCGACGCGAGAAATATGTTCCTCTTGGAGGACCTGCTGGCGGTGATGGTGGTGATGGTGGTAATGTCGTTTTTGAAGTTGATACTAATAAATCGACGCTTTTAGATTTGCGTTATAACAAAAAGGTAGTTGCTGAAGACGGTGAAAGAGGCAAGCCTAAAAAAATGCATGGTAGAACTGGCAACGATATTGTTGTTAAAGTACCACTTGGTACGATCGTAAAAGAATTAGATAGTAACAAGGTAATCGCTGATCTTACACATGTTAATCAAAAAGCTATTATCGCAACAGGTGGCAAGGGTGGTAAAGGTAATTATCACTTTATGACAAGTCGTAATACTGCCCCTGATTTTTGTGAAGCAGGGCTTTTGGGAGATGAAAAAGAAATAATCGTTGAATTAAAATTATTGGCTGATGCTGGACTTGTAGGGTTTCCATCGGTTGGTAAGTCAACCTTCTTATCGGTTGTCAGTGCTGCTAAACCGGAAATAGCTGCATATCCATTTACGACGATCATCCCTAATTTAGGCATGGTTAAAGTGCCTGATGGAAGATCGTTTGTTTTAGCTGATTTACCCGGGTTGATAAAAGGTGCACACTTAGGTAAGGGTTTGGGTCATCAATTTTTAAAGCATATAGAAAGATGCCGGGTTATCGTTCATATTCTTGATATGGGCGCAGAAGATCATCGAGACCCGATTGAAGATTATCAGATAATCAATAATGAATTAAAAGAATACCAGTTTCGATTAAGTGAAAGACCACAAGTTGTGATCGCAAACAAGATGGATTTGGATAATGCTAGAATAAATCTTGATCGATTTAAAGCTAAATTTCCAAAAGTAGAGGTATTTGAAACTATAACATTGATCAACGAGGGGTTAGAATCAGTATTGTTTAGAATCATGGATTTAATTGAATCAACACCTTATTTCCCAATGGTAGAGAATAAGGAAGAAAGTGTTATCTATCGATATGATAAAGCAGATAATGAAATTATCGTTACTAACCTTGGAAACGGACAGTGGCGAGTCAGCGGTGATAGGGTTGAAAAGCTAATGTTAAGATCAAAAACAGATACTGAAAGTGATGTTTTTAGATTAGGTAATAATTTAAGAAGACAAGGTGTTGACAAAGCTTTAAGAGAAGCTGGAGCACTTGATGGTGATAAAGTCTTTATCTTGGATTTTGCGTTTGAGTTTGTTGAGTAAAATTTGATCGTTATGACAAATTTTCGGTTATAATGAAATAGGTGATGTTATGATAGCCTTTGTTAAAGGGAAAGTATTTGCATACGGAATCGATCATGTGATAATTGAAGCCAATGGTATAGGTTATCGGATAAATTTTACTCATGCTGATATTTTAGAACTTAATAAAGAAATGACGATTTATACTTATCAACATGTTAGGGAAGATGAGATAAGCTTGTTTGGTTTTGTTTCGCTTGATGAATATGAGTTATTTATCAAATTGATCAGCGTTAAGGGTTTAGGACCTAAAACTGCCCTAAACATGTTAAGCGTTGTTAAGGTCGAGGAGATGATAAAGATCATTGAGACTGAAGATGTTTCACAATTAAAACGTTTGCCTGGTATAGGCGCTAAAACGGCTTCACAGATCATATTAGATCTTAAAGGAAAACTGATCGATACATCTAAAAACACGGATGAAGTCATTAATGAGATCAATGAAACGATGACTGCGTTAAAGTCACTTGGTTATAAAAATCAAGAATTACAGTTTTTACCGAAAGAATTAAAAAAACATCCTGGATTAAAAACAGAAGATTATATAAGACTAGGTTTACAAATTTTACTTGCACGAAAGGGTGGTTAAATGGATGAATCATTTGAGAGCTTAAATAAATTTTCAGAGGATGAAATTTCTTTAAGACCGCAGAGTTTATCAGAATATGTGGGACAAAAAGATCTTAAAGATAATCTGAGTGTCTTTATTAAAGCTGCGATTGCTCGTAATGAAGCACTAGATCATGTTCTTTTGTATGGTTCCCCAGGTCTTGGTAAGACTACTTTAGCTTTTATAATTGCTAATGAACTTCATGGTAATATACGATTGACAACTGGGCCAAGCATTGAAAGAACAGGCGATCTTGCTGCTATTTTATCTACATTACAAGCTGGAGATATTCTATTTATTGATGAGATCCATCGTTTACCAAAAGCGGTAGAAGAGGTATTGTATCCGGCTATGGAAGATTACGCTATTGATATCGTTGTAGGAAAAGATGCTTCAGTTCGATCAATTCGTCTTGATCTACCGCCATTTACTTTGGTTGGAGCAACAACCCGTGCTGGTGACTTAACTTCACCGCTTCGTGATCGTTTTGGCATTATTGGCAAACTTGATTATTATTCGCTTAATGATCTTAAAAAAATAGTTAAAAGAACATCTCGAGTGCTAAACACGAAAATTGAAGAAGATGCTGTAGTTGAGATCGCAAAAAGAAGTAGAGGAACACCACGTATCGCAAATCGTTTATTTAGGAGAGTTAGAGATTTTGCGCAAGTGTTAAATGAAGGGGTTATCAATCAACAGATTGCTGTTGATGCTTTGGATCGTTTAAAGGTTGATCACCTTGGCCTTGATGAAGTCGATATTCGTTATCTAAGAGGAATAATCGAACGATTTAAAGGAGGTCCTGTTGGACTCGAAGCGATTGCTAGTAGCATATCTGAAGAACCCATGACGCTTGAGGATGTTTATGAACCGTATTTGTTACAGATAGGGTTTATCAATCGCACTCCTCGTGGTCGTATCGTAACAAATAAAGCTTATGAACATCTTAAGATTGAGCATAATACAAACCTTTTCTAATAAGCCCTCTAGGGCTTTTTGAGTTGAAAAAATACTATTCAGTGTTTATACTTTATTTGAAAGTTGGTATATTATGAATTATTTTAAAACATTAATGATATTTAATTATTTACCTTGGCATAAAGTCAATATTTTTTTAGGAAGCGCTATATGAGAGTGATAATCGCTACAGGTGGAACAGGTGGCCACATCTATCCAGCGATTTCTTTAGCACAAGCTTTAAAAGATAAAAGCGCTGATAATGAGATATTATTTATTGGTACCGATGATCATATGGAAGCAAGGATCATCCCAGAGACTGAATTTGCATTTAAAAGCATCAATGTTAGTGGTTTTAGTGGAAACATATTTAATCACATAAAAGCTGCTTATCAATCTTTGTTAGCAATTAATTCTGCTAAGAAGATCATAACTGAATTTAAAGCTGATATTATTATTGGGTTTGGTAGTTATATCAGTGTGCCTGTATTATTAGCTGCTAAAAAGTTAAGAATTCCAACAATGATCCATGAACAAAACGCTTATGCAGGAAGAGCAAAT
>JAQUCI010000064.1 GCA_028686295.1 Erysipelotrichaceae bacterium
CAATAAATCCAACAAGTTTTAGTTTTTGGGCTTTCTTTACACCAGCATTATTGATACCGGTAGTTTTGATTACCCAAACATATAGTTTAAAAATGGTTTTGATCAAGGGAAAGCCTTTTACCCGATGGTCATTGTCATTATCGCAGTCATCATCTTCTTTGCTGGAATGGTGATCGCTAGTCCAATCTTTAATTCAAAGATCTATACAGAGCGGATCAATGTTGTTCCATCATCATTTGAACAAGATATTAAGCCGGTTGATTTTGATAATCTACCATTGCTTGATAAAGCTTCTACGCAAAAAGTTGGTGATCGTATCGTTGGTCAATTACCAGATCTTGTTAGCCAGTTTAGTGTTTCAAATGAGTATTCCTTAATCAATTATCAAGGTAGCATCGTACGTGTAACACCTCTTGAACATAATGGTATTTTTAAGTATTTCGCAAATTCAGGTGGTACAGCTGGTTATGTAGTAGTTGATACAACAACAGGTGAAGCAACTTTGACACGTTTAGAAGATGGTTTAAAATATCTACCATCCTCATTCTTTTTTAAGAATTTACGTCGCCATGTCCAAATGGGTAATCCTTTTGATATCTTAGGTGAGTTCTCATTTGAACTTGATGAAGAGGGTAATCCATATTGGATAATCCAAACATTGAAATATACTTGGGTCAACATGAAGAAAGAAGTTAAGGGTATCATCATCGTTGATGCTGTGAGTGGTGATATGACTAAGTACAATGTAGGAAATGTACCAACTTGGGTTGATAATGTTTATGATGCAGCATTGATCACTGAGGAAATCGATTCTTGGGGATTGTATCAAGGTGGATATCTAAATAGTTTGTTTAGTCAAAGAAATGTAACGCAAGCCACACGTGGATATACATATATAACTATGAATGATGATGTTTATTTATATACTGGAATAACGTCAGTTAGTAGTGATGAATCAAACATTGGCTTTATGATGGTAAATTTGAGAACCCATGATGCTATGTTCTATGAAGTACCAGGAGCTGAAGAATATAGTGCTATGGATTCAGCAGTAGGGGCAGTTCAGGAGAAAAACTATGTAAGTACCTTCCCTTTATTGATCAATCTTAATGATCGTCCAACTTATCTATTATCATTAAAAGATGCGGCTGGGTTAGTTAAGATGTATGCTTTTGTTGATGTCCAAAATTATCAGAAAGTATCGACAAGCGACGCTTCACTTGGTATTGAAGCCGCTGCGAACACCTATTTACAAATGATGGGATCAGAGGTCATTGATCAAAGCGAATTATTTGAAAAAACGATCAAGATAAGATCATTACAACCAATAGTTATTGAAGGTAATACATATTATTATCTTATTAGTGAAGATAACGAAAAATTTAGTGTATTATCGAGTGTTAATCTAAGTGTTGTTCCATATCTAAGGGTAAATGATCAAGTAAACATTCAATATCGTAAATCAGAGATTGATGTTAATCGGATAGTGGTTATTGACCTTGTTGAAAAGGAAACTGATCAAATAATAGAGAACGAAGGTGATAGAGAGTGAAGATAGTACAACCTAACGCTCGTATATCAGACGATGAGTTTATCATAGGACTAAGTACGATAAAATCCACTAAGACTTATGGTGATGCTAAGAGCTTTTATCAAACAGTTGATAACAATTTAAGTAATGATACCATCATGTATGATGTTTATCGTACAACTAATGAAACACCAAGTGCTAAGCAAGATCTAATGTGGGGTATGACGGTTTTATATCCTGTGCTAGTCAATAATGAGTGCAATATGACCAGAGGGCATTTTCATCAAGATCAAGATCGAAGTGAGGTTTATTATGGATTTGATGGAGAAGGATTGCTGTTGTTGATGGATAAAGATGGCAATACTTGGGCAGAACAGGTCTTTAAAGGTTCAATTCATTTAATCGATGGTCAATATGGACATCGATTGATAAATACTACAAGTGATAAACCTTTAAAAGTTATCGCTTGTTGGTCAAAACATGCAGGTTACGATTATGAGTATGTTGAACAAAATCCATTTTCTTACCGTGTGTTCTTAGAAAAAGAGAAGATCGTAGCAAAACCTAATAAATGATAAAGACCGTAAGCAATATCGCTTACGGTCTTATCTTGTAGTTAGTTACCAAATGGTAGAATCATAACTTAGGGGTTTAATGATAGGTTTACCATCTTTATCAAGCAATGGAGTTAAGCCACCAGCATACCCGTTGGTATGATAGAGATAATTTACACCGGTTACTTTATCAATCCAAATTTCAGTTGCGCTCATGAAGCCTTGACTATAAGTTTTAATAAATCTTTTATCATCTTTATGCATAATTATTAACCTCTACTTTATATTATTATAACAAATTTATCCAGAATCATTAATATGGTCGATTTAAAATATCAATCCTACCTTCGATAACTCTATCTAAGTGTTGATGAGTCATTAAGTATTCTTCAATGATATCAAAACATGAAGTAGATACGCATTTTTTATCACCAAATTCGAAGGCTTCCTCATCACTTAACCCAAAGAAACTAGCGATATTATTCGCGTGGTAATTTTGGATGGCAATCGTATATATTTTATCATCAGTGACCGGTTGATCATTTACATTTAAGCTTATTAATTCTTTGGTATTAAAATCATAGGTAACCTTAACACCCTTTGGTACTTGATAGAATTCTGTTTCATTATCTAAAAAATCATCTCTTAGTAAGTATTTAATGGCTTTTCTTAAACTTTTTCCACTCCATTTGAACATATGCATCGCATCATCATAAGGGAATATTTCCATTAGTGACTTTAGATCAACAACTGGTCCAAGTTTTGTGCCTCTAATACTACCTGAGGCCATAAAAGCGATATCGACTCCTAATGATTCACTCATCGCATCTGCAAAAAGATTACCTAATGAAGTTTCTTGTTGACGACGTGGATGGGTAAGCTGCTTTATAAACTTCGTTATGATCCTTCCATATTTAGTATCAGTCTGTGTCTTGTATGTATGAATGATCTTTTCAATCTCTTCATCTTTAGGACAATGCTTATCATCTATAGGGACAGTTTCCCATTTATATTCAGCTACGGTATTCTTGTCGGTATCGATCGTTATATCAAAGCGTCCAATGATATCAGTACCAGTACCAGCTTGAACGATCAAAATATCGTTGATACACTCTGGTTTATCTAAGAAGGTATGGCTATGTCCGCCTATTATGATATCTACACCCCATTGTGTATCAAGTTTAGCAGCTAATACTTTATCGGCTTCAAAACCAATGTGAGTTAATAATACAGTAAGGTCGATATCAGTGGTCTTATAAGTATTACATATCTTGCCTATTTCCTCAACCGCATCATCAACATCGATCAATGTGCCAATTACACCCTCACTTTTTGTCGCTGCGATAACTTCTTCAGTAACAATCCCGATAAACAAGATATTCATTCCATTTATATGAAAGATCTTATGAGAATTAAATAATCGAGAATTATTCATCTTGATATATAGATTAGCATTGATTATTGGGAATTTAGTGCATTTTTCAAGAAATAATAAATGAGGTAATCCGTAATCTAATTCATGGTTTCCTAAAGTAACGATGTCTGGAGCTAACATGTTCATGATATCGACTGTTGATACTCCCTTAAATTCACTATCTATGATCGAGCCTCTAAACATATCCCCTGATATGGCATATAACACATGAGGTACTTCTTGTCTTATCTTGTTTAGATATCCAGATAGAAGAGCTACGCCACCAATCAGCTTTGAGTCGGTTGATTCAGCAAGGAAATCACCATGCATATCATTTGAGTGTAGAATTGTTAGTTGTTTAAATGTACTCATATTTAACCCCATTTCTATCAATATATTATCTTTCCATTACACTAATATTCGATCCATCTAGATCCATTGTTTTGATCACTGCGACCATCGTATCCGAGTCACCACTACGGGTATAATCCATAAGCATTAATTTATCATTTACTAAATTCATATAAATACCATAGGAAACACTGGTAAATAATGATCTTTCATTACTTCCGTCCATGTTGATACTAAAGATCGTATAATCATAACCATAGTATGTATAGTTAAATTCAGTATTGTATTCAGAAAAATAAATGCGATCTTCGTAAGCATTGACATTTAAGACTTCTTCACCTTTGGTTGCTCGAATAACTTTATTGTTATCACCATTAATATCACAAATGTTGATATTATTACCAAAGTCATTATAGATTATCTTGTCTTTACTAATCGTATAGGATTTTACTGCTGCGCTGATCAACACTTCAGGATTTGAACCATCCGGATCTGTCTTATACATGTTTCCTTGGTTGTCAAAATAATAAAGTTGGCCTTTATAGATCAAAGGATTATAACCATATTCAAATAAAATTTCTTTGTTTGATCCATCTAAACTAGATCTTGCGATAGACATGGATTCAGGATAGTCAACATTGCTTGTCATATAATATAAATAATCTCTATATATAAACATGCCATAACTATAGCGATCATGTATTTTTTGAAGTTGGCTTCCATCTAATTTCATCCGAAAAATATGATAAGAACCATCAATTACAGCTCCTTGGTTACCTGAAAAATAGAGCCAATCATTAATCACAACCAATGACCAACCAAAGCCGTCAAAGATAGGTGTTAATTCGGTTTTGTCGGTTTTGACTGAATATATATGAGCAGTATTGTTTTCATCATAACTTGAATAAAAAATAAACTCATTAGTCGCAAAATAATACTGACCGCTCATGATATTGCCTAAATCTTGCTCATTAACACCAATTGATACTATAGCTGAGTTAAAATCACTACTTTTATCACTGGAATCATTTTCATTGTCATTTTGTGAATTGATGGTCTTATTGTTTGTAGGATCATTGACGTATTCCTCAGGGTGTTCTTCATTAGAATCTTTTTTAAGGAAAACACTAGCGATGATCACTATCCCAATTAAGATGATAATGACTCCTGCGATTAATCCGATTGGTAATTTTTTACTAGTAGGTTGATGATTAGCCACCCTTTTTTTATTTGTATTCATTTTAGGATATTGAGCTTTATTAACATCGTTTGTCCGATTAACGATTAATCCATGATCATTAGCAATAACGTTTATGTTATCTATTATTGATCCAATCATGATCATTTGGTTTTTTGATTCATCAGTAATGATATTAAGACGATAATAAATATCATCAGTGAGTTCGTTATTACTAGTGCGCACATTTTGATAGATAAAGACCGTGTTATTTGTCTCATCAACTAATAAATACATTAATAGGAATATCTCATCATTATTATCGTTGTTTTTAAAAGAAGTATTTATGCTTATATCAGATTTGAAGTCTAGTCGATAGGGAATGTGCTGGATTTCTAGATAATTGGTAAAGTCTTTGATGAAAGAGGCTTTGTTCATGGCTATTCTCCCTTCAATATAGATTATCTTAAATGTATACAAACTTTTATAATAAAATATTAGCATAATTATCTGTTACTAAACAGTATGTTTAGTTTTTTAATTAAAAATCCGTATCATTATCTAACCTATACCTATTAAATTGATTAATATGATTGATTAAATGAGAAATGATCAATTATGATTATTATCGATTTTATAATCTCTCTATATCATTTATAAAATTATCGGTGCTATAATGTTTTTATCATAACGTTTATTCCAACTATTTTTAATAACTTCTTTAATAAGCGTAAAGGTGCATGAATATTCAAATTATGTACTTAAAGCGTTTTGAGATAATTGATTATAGGAGGTATGAAAATGAAACGAATCATATCAATCTTGCTCACTGCCTTGTTAATTTGTACACTTACAGCTTGCTCTGATCAGCTTGATGATCCATCAACAGTACCAGAGTCCTCAAATCCTGCGATCACACCAGAGCGAGAAACTTACTTGGCAATGGATATCTTTAGCGATGAATTCAATCCATTTGGTATGGATTGGCCTTTTACGGTGTTTGAAGCGTCCTTTAGTAAAGGCTCTGATAAGTTTGAAGGAAAATCTCGCTTTGTCCTATCCATGACCGGTGAGGGAAACATGTATGCTTGTATTGCTTATCTAGCTGATATTTCTGGGTTGGGGTTAGATGAGGATGGTAAATTTGCGATCTTAAATGATTATCTAAAAAATGGTGGTTTCTATGAGTTTGAGGGGACAGACGATCGTATCGTCACTATTCGACAAGCCAATCCCAATGATGACCGCTACGAATATGTTGAAGCTGATGGAAGTCATGGAGCATCAGGTGGTGGATGTGTAATTGATATTAGTTTCTATGTAGATGAGCCAGATGTAATGAAGTATACTCATCTTATTCAGGATAACTATGACTTGATCACTTTATCTTCAATTGGGGATTATTTTGATACAACAACAGATTTTAACGAAAGTGGAATCACTGTAAATCTTTATAAAGATGAAGTTGTCACTTCTGTTGTTTATTATGTACAAGATACAGAATCTATTCGCCAGGATATTGTTGCAAACGTTGAAAGTGATTGGTGGGAATGGGGTGGAAATCAAATAACATGGATATCATATAATGATATGATTGGAAACAATCTTACATTTGATATTGATGCTAATGCGATAACGATCGATCAAAAAAATAGAGATTTGAATTCTGTACCTATTAGTGAAGGTTCTCTAACCGCACTAGGTTTTGTTTTTGATGAGGCAGGTATCTGTGGAGTGTATGAGGATCGTGAACCACATTATAAATCCGTCGCTATCGCTAGACCAGAATGGGGAGAATTTACAGAGGGTTGGAATATCGAATTTATGGATACTGATATAAAAGGCTATAGCTTGCGTATCACTTTTCATGCAAGTGAGAATAAGTATCGAGTATCGCTAGATAAAGATGGAAAGAGTTGTTCATATGAAGGTTTTTTTGATAGAGATGAATTTGGATGGGAGTATCCCAATATCGAAATGGTACATGAGATGTTTGGCGACGCCTTTGATTCTGAGGGGAAAAACATTTATTACCCGGCATTAGATCATTTTGAGCAATACGCTCATGATCATTTTGACATGAGTGTTGATGAGCTTTATTTGGCCTCTAAGCAATAAAAGAATATCTAAAGTGATATTTTATTTGATCATATCTTTAACAAAATTATAAATTGTGTCATGAAAGATAAAAAGCTTGCATTATATCGAAATATTAAATCTTGAAGATAAGATCCTTATATAGCAAGCTTTTATTTGTTTGACTATTCATATAACAATTAAATAAAAAGCGATTTTTAAATCATATTTTAAGTTATATACGCTTTCATTTATTAAAAGCGTATGATCATCTTTCCATTTTAGGTCAATTGTCTTTAATTCTCTTTATTCACCAATATAAAGATTCTTTTCAAAGTATCCATATCCAATAATTTTAGTATTATTATATTCAATACTTACCAGTGTATCTCCACCTAACGCAACTTGGTCAGAGTTAATAAGAATCGCTGTATAAGATTTATCAGGAGATGTTACCTGCTCGATAATAGTTCTTTACCGAAATCTGGAAATATCATTAAGAAATAAACTACCGCTAAAAGAAACAGTAAAAGAATAGTATTAAAAGCCGCATATATAATCCGAAAAACAAATTTGTTTGCGCATAATAAAGATATGATAT
>JAQUCI010000065.1 GCA_028686295.1 Erysipelotrichaceae bacterium
ATTGCGTTTTTTCATAAAACCTCCTGAATCTTGACATTATATGCTCATTTGTTATTACTAATATCAAAATATCATATATAACCATTAAAAAGGAAGTGCTTTCCACTTCCGAGTAGATATTGTTTTTTATGTTATCCTTAATCTATTAAGCCCAATACAATCAATAATACACCGATAGAATATGTGAACATAACCCAAAAATGTGTCTTCTGGATACTATCTTTATTAAATTTTATAAAGAATAGCGATGAATCAGATATAAAAAATAAGATTGAACCGATACAAGTTGTGATAGTTGCGATATTAATGTTTGATAACATTCTAAATATCGCAAAACAGTTCATCATTCCATTGATCAATAGATATAAAAACATCGAAAAAAACAAGACTTTTGGTAAGTATCTCTTTAGATGTGAGAAAATGTATGACACTATACCAATAAAAAGTAGCGCCAATATGATAATAACGATAGGATCTATTCTTTCAAATATTACTTCTTCATTGTAACTTAACACTAAGAAGAAATGACTTATCATGAATGATATACCGCCAATGGTAAAATATTTATTTCCCTTTAAAATAAGTAATAAGTCACCAAGCCATGCGAATATCAATGCCAACACGACAATTAACTTAATATCACTTGTCGCAAAGCAATAATACATTAAAAGCGCAGTCACAATAAAAGGCTTTGTAATATTTCTTAGTTTCTTATCACTCTTTGTAGAAGCATACAAATGTATCGTTGTAGCGATTAAAAATATGGTTAATGATAGCGTTTTCATATCTTATATATATCTTAACATAAAATAAAAAGCCCTCGAAAGGAAATTAATCTGTTTTCGTAAAAACATCCTACGTCTTGACATTATATGCTTAGTTATGACTACCAATATCAAAATATCATATAAGCATCATATAGTAGTAAAAAAGGAAGTGGTAACGATAGTGTTCACTAAATGAAAAGACAATATCAACCACTTCCTTCACCTTTTTTGTCAGCGTTTTAAATAGTCTCTTTCAAGATTATTTATCAATTTAATGCAATACCATTATTGATCATGAAAGAATCTGATGGCGTGAGGTGAATTTTATGAACATAACCTAAATTGTATAGATTAATCATGACTATTTGAGAATAACCATCGCTAGAATAAATACAATAAAGATCACCACTATTAGTTAGGTAAATAAATTTACCAACATGTAAAAACACTTCATCATTTATCTCTGTTTGTTCATTAGTCTTTCTATTCATTAAATAAATATGTTCGCTTGTATCACCAGTAAATGATCCATCATCGTGCAATGTCCACGAATTAGAAGTTGTCCGATAAAGGATATATTGATCATTCATCGCTAATGAAACAATATCTTCGTTATCTTCAGTGGAGAATACTAGACTTATCTCATCATTTTTCAATGAATATACATTGTTTTTAGGTGGATAAAATGGATACTCGTTACTCTGTATCTCAAACCTGTGCCATGTTTCAACCGCATCTTCACCAGCAAACATAAATTCCTTGTTTTCTGGACTATACGTTAAGACACCAATGTTGAAAGCTGGATCATCTTGTAGTAATTCTAACGTTTTAGTCTTAATATCATAACGATATAAGTTTAGCGCATTATAATCATTATCATAACACCAAGCGATTAGATAAATACTATCGTCAACCGGAACGATATAGTTGATTCCATAAATACCATCAGTAAGTTGCGCTCGCTCTTCAGTTTCAATTTCATACTCCCACAATTGATCACCACGACCATCCTCAGACTTGGTTGAGTAATATATTCTTTGCTTATCTCTACTATATACACCCAATGGGTACTGAGCATTATAAGTGAAAGAACCTGCTGATTTTACTTCTTCATCACCGATATTAAACTCAAATACAGTTGTTTCTAAAGCTTTTGAAGTCCTAGCGAATGTTATATAGATTCCTTCATCTTCAGTCTTTTCACACCCCGATAATAATGCTAACATAATGAAAAGACTTAATGAAAAAATAACTTTTTTGCTCATGTTAACCTCCTTCCTTCGATTAATAAACTAGTCATAACTTTTTATATCAATGTACGGAGAATTATATCAATTCCCCTTACAGATACATTAATTATTTAGATACTGAAAAATATATCAATTTAAAGCAACCCCATTATTGATCGCATAACCATCTGAAGGCACCTTTTCAATCGTTTTAATATTATCTAAATCATGTAGATTAACGACGGCTAGTCTTATGTAGCCGTCACTGACATAGATGCAATATAAATCGTCATTATTTGTCAAATAGATGAATTTACCAATTGAATTGAATATCTCATCAGTAATCTCTGTTTTTTCATTAGTTTCTCGATTCATCAAATATACCCGTCTAATGTCTTTAACTGAATTTGAGCCATCTTCATATAATGTCCAAGCAAACGACCTAATACGATAAAATATGTATTTATCGTTCATCGCTAATGAGCTTACATCTTCATTGTCCTCAGTCGAAAACACTAGCTTTATCTCATTATCTTTCATGGAATAGACATCATTAGCTACAAAATAAAATGGTTCCTCATCACTCGATATCTCAAATCTTCGATTCATTTCAACAACATCATCACCGGCAAACATAAACTCATCATTTTCTGGACTGTACGATAAAACGCCGACATTGAAATTCAGATCGTCAAATATAAGTTCTAATGATTTATCATTAATGTCATAACGGTAAAAGCATAATGCACCATCCGGATTATCATAACACCAAGCGACCAGATAAATACTATCATCAATTGGAACAATGTCATTGATTCCATATATATCATCAGTAAGTTGTATTCGCTCTTCAGTTTCGATGTCATACTCCCACAACTGATCACCATGACCACTGACAGCCTTAGCTGAGTAATACATTTTATTATTTTCTCTACTATATACGCCTAAAGGATATTGAGCATTATAAGCGAATTGCCCTACCAAATTAACTTCTTCATCATCAATATTAAACTCATACACCTTTGTTTTTAGTGAATCTGATGTTCTGGCAAAAGTGATATATATTTGTTCATCATCGGTTTTCTGACATCCTGTAAGTGACAGAAAAATTAAAAAGGTTACTAATGAAGTAACAAGTATTTTCTTAATCACTTGGATTATTATGATCAATGTATACTCTGTTTGGCATACTAAATGATTCGCTCCATGTATAGCCCCAGTACTCAACTCCCGTTTTCCAGATATCAACTATCGCATCAGGCATTCCTCCAGCATCAGTTTTCTTCATTGGCTCAGCATGAACAATTCCGTTACTATTTAAGGTTCTAACATTAACTACAGTCCAAATCCTAATATTATCATAAGATAATTTTGTCGCAACCGAACCTTTATAATTTGATATATCTCCCTGACCAGTTGGATCACTGAATGTTGTCGCTCTTCCAATTCCTCTTCTATGGGTATCATTAGCGTTACTATAAAGATAATTTTGACTAGCTCCCCATGTATGCGTTAGCTGGTATCCTGGAATGATTGGAGTTCTTAAAATTGGCGTTTCATTAGCTGAAGTAATACCGGAGATTTCATTTAATAATGGATTAATTACCCCATCAGGAAAAGAGATATCTTGTAAATAACCATCACTGGCATAGGTGACTGTGACTCCAGCTACCGGCTCGGGAATGCCCGGAGTTTTATGATCATTTGTATTACTAGTAGTTAAATCATCTGCTAATCCACCTTCAAGAATAACGTAATGAGTTGAATCAACAAACTTTATTTCAGAGTATGGCAACATTTTATCCGGTATTTTTGTCGAATATATCTCTGTGCCTTCTGCTTTTATAGGAAGAATTATAGTAAAAATAAATAAAAACGAGAATAATATTGTAAATATTTTTTTATTCATAATTGCCTCTTTTCTATTAATAAACCAATTCTCTTTCGATTTAAGTAATTATTATCTTATTTCATTTCAGATGCCTCGCCTTCTATTTGTTTGAAATAAACTGATAGATATCTTTAATGTCCATCGATTTTAACCATCGATGATACGACTATGCTAAATACCACTTCTATTAGAGAAAGAAATAATTTATTGTATATGAATAATATAAATCAATATTATATGTATTTCAACATATTTATTTCATATTTATACACTATGAATAATTTAATAAGTATGTTTTTATTGTTTTCGATATTTTAGTAGTTCGCGAAAGTTATTATTATCAATCCTCATAATCATCTACTCTTCATTTATAGTTATAATTATCAATATCTGAAGAAAACTGATATAAAACAAAACATAATCATACACAAATCGCTATCTCTGTGTATTACCAACTCTTATTTCTTTTATAATTTTTTTGAATAGTTTATTTTCATTTTCGTCATAAATCTAAATTACGTCTACGCGTGATTAAGTGGTTGTTCTCAATCGTCGATCACTTCTAACCCACCAAATATTTATTCTTTCAACAAATAATTACTCCAAAGAAAAATCCCTTCACTTGATTTGCATATGCATATCAATGTAAAGGGATCGTTTTAATTTTGAATTATATCAATCATTCTCGGCTTCTAAACAATCAAGTATTTCAAGTATTCGATTTAGATCATCAACGTCTTCATAGTGGATGATCAGTTTATTTTTAGTTACTTCCGTTTTTGTCTGTAGTTTATTCTCCATGATTTGCTTAACATTTTCTAAGAAGATATCAGGTTTAACTTCGACCTTAGGTTTTATTACAGTAGGTCTTAATAATTGTTCAACTTCACGAACCGATAGACCCTCTTTGCTGATCTTATCAGCCATGCTAATGATCTTTTGTTCATCAGTGATCGTGATCAAAGGCCTGACGTGACCCATAGTCAATTTATCGTCGATGACCATCTGTTGTACTTCTTGTGGCAATTTTAGTATCCGCAACATATTGGTTATATGGGTTCGTGATTTGCCTAATCTTTGAGCTAGTTGATCTTGCGTGTATTTCAGATTAGTCAACAAGGTATTGTAAGCATTAGCCTCTTCGATCGCATTGAGATCTTCACGTTGAATGTTCTCCAAGACTGATATCTCCATCATCTGCTCATCATCAAGCTCTAACACTATCGCAGGGATCGTTTCAAGGTTGATTTCTTTACAAGCTCTAAGTCTTCTTTCTCCAGCTATCAATTCATATCCAGTAATACCTTTTCTAACCAATATCGGAGTGAATACTCCATGTTCTTGAATTGATTGTGCTAATTCCCTGATCTTACTCTCATCAAAATTCTTACGCGGTTGATAGGGGTTTGGTCTAATATCTAGAACTTTTATCTCATTACGTTGGCTATTTTCATCTTGTTGCATCTCTTCTAATATCTGTGATAGGTTATCACCAAAGATCGCATCTAAGCCTTTACCTAATTTCTTGTTTTCCATTAGCCTTACTCCTTTCATTAGCGACTAAGATCTCTTTAACAACAGCCGCATAAGCCTTAGCACCCTCTGATCTTATGTCATATTGGAATATCGATTCTCCCTTAGAAGGCGCTTCCGCAAAACGAACACTTCTTGGGATATAAGCTTTATAAACTATTTCTTTAAAGTATTTCCTTACTTCTTGTTGTACTTCTTTACTGAGGTTAGTGTGAGAATCAAACATCGTCAACAGCACTCCTTCAATCTTTAATTTATTATTAAATAAACGATTGACCAAACGAATCGTTGATAGTAATTGTGTTAATCCTTCCAATGCATAATACTCACACTGCACAGGTATGATAACTGTATCCGCTGCCGTTAAAGCATTCGTATTTAATAATCCTAAAGAGGGTGGACAATCAATGATGATATAATCATAGTCATCTTTAACCTCATCAAGCTTATTTTTTAATAGTTTCTCACGACCAAGTTTAAACTCAGCCATCTGTAGATCAGCTCCTGCTAATTCAATCGTAGCTGGTATTAGATCCATCGGTGGTTCTTTTAGGTTTTTGACAACGTCATTGACTTTTTGTTCACCAAGAATTAAATCATATACACTCTTCTTGATTGTTTGTCTGCTAGCGCCTACCCCTTGAGTCGCATTTGCTTGCGAGTCAAAATCAACTAGTAATACCTTTTGATGAAGATATGCTAGTCCTGCTGCGATATTGACACTGGTCGTTGTCTTGCCAACACCACCTTTTTGATTTGCGATCGCGATAACTTTACCCATACTAACTCCTATTCTTTCGGAAACTTAACAATGATCAAGCGATCCGTTGCCGTTTCATCTTCTTGCATAACGACCGTTATTCCCATTTTCTTGATCATCTCTACTGCTTGTTTGATCGTATTGACCGCAATCTGTTGATTACGAGAAAAACCCTTTGTAATATTGCCTTTTCTCTTCTGATCACTATCATCTATCGCTTTAATGTATTCTTCTGTCTGTTTGACATTTAATCCCTTGTCAACAACCTTTTGATAGATATCTAATTGCTTATCTTGATCGACCGCAAGCAATGCTCTGGCATGTCTTTCAGTTATCTTACGACTTACGACAGCTTCTTGGATCATCGATGGCAATTCCAGTAATCGTAGTTTATTAGCGATCGTTGATTGTGATTTACCAATCTTCTTTGCAAATTCATCTTGAGTATAACCATTGTCCTTAATGATCGCTAAAAAAGCCTTAGCTTCTTCAATAGCACTCAAATCTTCTCTTTGAATATTTTCGATCAGCGCCAATTGTGCCGCTTGATTATCATTTGCGTCCATGATGATCGTTGGAATCATTGTTATCCCAGCTAAAATACAAGCTCGATATCTTCTTTCTCCAGCAACTATCTCATACACATCACTAACACCGTCATTTCGAACAACGATTGGTTGAATCAATCCATTTTCTCTGATTGACTGTGCTAACTCAAATATACTATCATCATCAAAATTTAATCGTGGTTGACTACGATTAGGCTTGATCATGTCTATCGCTATCTCTTGTGCCCTCTTCATTCTAACTCCTTTATAATGGTCTATTCTTTATTTGTGCATAACTACGAGGATATAAACGATCAGTCATCGCTTGTTTATATAACAATAAATTGAAACGCAATGATTCATCACTCAATTCTGTTTTTTCTATCGAATTTAGTTTAGCCCCAACAAGTTTGATCGCTCTTTTAGCATTCCTAAACTCTTCTTCCCCATTACTACCTTTTAAAGCCATAAAATATCCATTAACTTTTACCAAAGGAACACATAACTCTACTAAAACCGCTAGATTCGCTACCGCTCGAGCTGTCACCCAATCATAGTATTCACGCTTGGTCTGTGCATGTTGCTCAGCCCGTTGGTTAATAACGTTTATACCCTCTAAATTTAGTTCCTTTATCACTTGTTCAAGGAATCTCACTCTTTTTTTGATCGGCTCTAACAAGATCACCTTAAGTTCTGGAAAAACGATCTTTAATACTAGTCCAGGAAAACCAGCTCCACTACCAACATCACATAATACTCCCTTTGGTTGACAGTGAATAAAAGGCAAGATGCTATCATAGAAATGTTTCTCATATATGGCATCTAACGCCGTAATTGCCGTTAGGTTCATGACTTCATTCCATTTGATCAATAATTCTGCATATAAAGCAAATTGTTTTAACTGTTGATCAGAAAGAATGATCTGCTCTTTAATCA
>JAQUCI010000066.1 GCA_028686295.1 Erysipelotrichaceae bacterium
GTTATACTAAAAGGAAAGAACAGTTTCCAAATGAAGCTTCGCTAGATCGCTTTGTGTGTAACCAACTAATGGAATATAATCAACGTTTCTCAACTAGAGTACATCTTGGATTTAACTTAGTTCATTCTGAAATAGCCGAAATGTTTGATAATCAATACTAGACTTTATCACTAACAATTATCATTCTACATATTTAGCAGTTTACACAAGATTATTGACACTACCCACATAATAATCCTTAATAACTAATTATCTAAAAATGCTTTAAAAATAATAACGCTATGCTAGAATATTATGTGAGGAGACTTATATGAATGATAATATCTATATAACAGGTCATAAAAATCCCGATACTGATACGATAGTATCAACCCTAGCTTATGCGGATCTCAAAAAGAGATTGGGTTATAATGTAACACCAATCAGGATTGGAAATATTAATTCAGAGACAGCCTTTATCTTAAGAAAGTTTAAAATGACACCACCACCACTATTCTACGATATTAAAACTAGGGTGTGTGATATAGACTTCGATTACGCATTTAGAGTTAATCCTGATGCCATGATCAAAGAAGCTTGGGAGATCATGAGAGCAAATGACAAGAAGGTTATCGCTGTCGTTGATAAACAGGATCATTTGATCGGTATGGCAACAATATCAAATATAACCAGTGGCATACTGAGTTCTACCCTAAAAAATTATGATCTGATCAAAAGAATCCCATTAGAGAACATCACTGCTTCCCTTAATGGGGAGCTGTTAGTTAATCCACGACATTATCACCCAAATGGGATAATCAACATCACGACAAGTAAATTACTTGAACAAGAATCATTATCATATAAAGATGAAATAGTTATAACCAGCAATCGACCATCATCACATCTACATGCGATTGAAACTAAAGCCGCACTTGTAGTAGCTTGTCAAACTAAAGAGGTAACACCTGAAGTTATATTAACAGCCACTAAGCATAATTGCGCTATCATCACCACTCCATATGATATCTATACAACTTCATTAAGCATTTGTCATGCTATACCTATAGCCGATATCATGTCAGTAAATCTTGTTACCTTCAACTACTATGACTATCTCGATGATGTTAAAGCGATCATCCCCAAATCTCGTTTTCGTAGCTATCCTGTAATTGATAACGAGAATGTCTTAAAGGGTTTTATTTCACGTTATCATCTTTGGGGACACGAAAAAAGAAGATTAATCTTGGTTGATCATAACGAAACTAATCAAAGTATAGACGGTATAGAACAAGCTGAAGTGATCGAGATTATCGATCACCATCGTGTTGGTGATGTTACTACTGATATCCCTATTCGATTCCGCAATGAGATCGTTGGCTCATGTGCAACTATAATTTCCAAAATGTATAAAGAATATGATCTTGAGCCTGACAAAGATATGGCAGGCATCCTGTGTGGGGCGATCATTTCTGATACAATGAACTTCAACTCTCCAACATCCACCGTTGACGATCGAAAAATAGCCGCTTCATTAGCTAAAATCGCAAATATCGATCTTGACGATTATGCGCAAGAGATCTTTACTGCAAGTACATCACTAGCTGGAAAAGGAATTAGCGAGATTGTCCATAATGATCTTAAAGAATTTAACATGCAATCCTTCAAAGTGGTTATCGGCCAGATAAATATCGTTGACAGTGAGTCAATAATCGACATCAAAGATCAGATATCTGAATTCCTTGATGATCTATGTATGACTAGTCATTACGATCTAGCATTGATGATCTTTACCGACATCTATAAAAAAGGATCTTATTTTATATGGACTGGAAAAGATAAATGTTTACTTGATCTAGCCTTTGAAAATTTAACAATTGATGAAAATGGTCTATATTACGTAGCTGATCTAATGTCACGAAAACAACAAGTTGTCCCAGCTCTAGCTAGAGCGATCAGTATCTATCACAATAAATAAGCTTATCAAACGATAAGCTTATTTTATTTCATTGAGGTATGGCATTGCTGTTTGTGCTCCCATTTTACCAATAGCAACACTTGCCGCTTTTTGACCAAATATGATGGATTCCCTAAGCGATTTTCCACTAGTAAGTGCAACAGCTAATGCACCATTAAATGTATCCCCGGCACCTGTTGTATCAACTACATCTACCTTTTGGGCCGGGATATTGATCAAACTATCATCATCATGATAATATACACCCTCACTACCTGCTGTCATTATTAATTTATTGGGATACAAAGCAAGGGCTTTTTTATGATCCATATTAAACATCGATTCTAATTCAATTTTATTCGGTGTCATATAATCAACTTTATCGATCAATTCTTTAGCAATATCATTATATGGTGCTGGATTAAGGATTACTTTAATCTTTTTCTTATGACAATGATCAACGATCATTTTTACGGTATTTAATGGGATCTCAAGCTGTAACATTACCAGATCAGCGTTATCGATGACTGATATTTTCTCATTTATCATATCACAACTAACTTCTTTGTTAGCACCACTGATTACGATGATCTGATTGTCATGATCAGCCACTGTGATCAAAGCAACACCAGTTGGACTTTTTGTTTTAATGATCTCCTTTGTATTGATATTAAATTTATCAAGATTGGCAATGGCTGATTTTCCATGGTCATCATCACCAACACATCCGATCATAGTCACATCTGCACCAAGTTTAGCAGCACACACTGCTTGATTAGCGCCTTTGCCACCAAAATATATCGCAAAGTCCTTACCAAACAGTGTTTCACCCGCTTTAGGAAAACGATCACATGTAGCGACAAGATCAACATTAATGCTGCCAATAACGACTATTTTTTTCATGATCCCAGCTCCATGACTAGTGCCTTCAATCTTTCAAGAGCATCTGCTAATACCGATCTAGGACAAGCTAGATTGATCCTTTCAAAACCTGCCCCACACTCACCAAAGATATAACCTTCGTCAAGATATAGATCATGTTCGATCATTTTCTGCTCTAAAACTTCTTTTGATAAATTTAATGCCTTACAATCTATCCACTGTAGATATGTTCCTTCAAGTGGATAAACTTTGAGCATCGGAAGATTTTTATTGATAAAATCCTTTAAAAACAAACTATTTTGATATATTACTTCAATACATTCATCAAGCCAAGCTTCAGCTTCATCATAAGCAATACGAATACCGTTATAAGCAAATATATTAAGCGAGTTAATACATACTTTATATAGCTCAGTCTTAACTTTATTTCTCATTATTTTATCTTTAATAAAAATATTTGATCCTTGTAGTCCTGCTAAATTAAACGACTTACTACAAGATGTACAAGTTATGATCTTATCCATGTAACGATCATCAAGAGCACCAAGGGAATAATGATGAAAACCTGGCATGATTATATCATGATGGATCTCATCAACGATCAAGACAATATCATTTGCCAAACATATCTCAGCCACATTGATCAACTCTTCTTTAGTCCATACTCTTCCTACTGGATTAAATGGGCTACATAAGATCATGATCTTGTTGTTAGGATCACTTGCTTTTAAACTTAGATCATCAAAATCAATACGATAATGACCATCATTGATCTTTAGTTCAGACTCTTTAACAATCAGATCATTTTTCTTTATCACATCAAAAAATGGATAATAACTAGGCGTAAATATGATCACGCCATCGTTTGGCTTGCTTAATGCTTTTAAAATAAAGTTAATTCCTAATACTATCCCTGGCGTCGTAATTATCCAATCCTTCTCAATAGTTAGATCATGCCTTCTTTTCATCCAATTGATGATCGCATTATAGTATCCATCATCACAACCTGTATAACCCATAATTTGCTCATCAAGCACCTTTTTTAAACCTTCAACAATCTCTGGCGCATTCTTAAACTCCATATCAGCTACCGATAATGGCACGATACACGCAGGTACATCCGGATTTTGTCGATACATCTTCATCCATTTTGATGCACAATGCTCACGACGATCTACTAATGTTTCAAAATCATATTTCATATTATCTTCTACCTCTTTTATCTATATTATAACGATGAATTTACAGAAAAACTATCCAATATTTGCTTATAGCGTTTATGATCTTTTAAATGATAACTCATCAAATCATAAAATCGCTTGGAATGATTAGCCACGACAAAGTGAAGGTATTCATGTAATAAAACATAATAGATACACTCTTTTGGATAATGGATCAAATAACTATTTAAAGTTATCTTATTTTTCTTGACCATACAACTACCCCAACGTGAAGTCATGCGACGATATGCGATTTGTGGATAAGGGTGATGATAGTCATCCATGATCTTATCTAATTTTGGCCTTAATTCATTAACCAGTTGTTCAAGTCTTTTAGCAAGATACTCGCTAACACTCTTATTGATACCTTCTTTATCATTTAGATCAGGATGATATATGGTCAAATTATCATTGATCAATATTCTCTTATGACCAACCTTGTAATCAATATGATAGAGTTTTCCCAAAAAATAGATACGATCGTTGATAAATGCGATATTTTGTCTTGATCTCAATTTATCTTGAGTCTTAAGAATCCAATCCCATTTGCTTACGATGAAGTCATCGATATTCGCTATTGGTACTTTTGGATTGACACTGATATAAATCATTCCATCGGCTTTAATCCTTAAATTTATATTTTTCACTTTAGCGAAACTAATATGACAAGTTATCTTTTTGCCTTGATTGATCACTTTGTGTTCCATCTATGTTTATCACTTTCATCTTGATCAATGTATGCTATTAATTGTGTAAAATCATCAAAGACTTCTTGAGCAACTTCTTTAATCTCTTCTTCTGCTGTACTGACCGCAAAGCCATTGAATTTTATGATCATATCATGATCATTCATTGAATCACCGATCGTATAGACATGATCTGCAGCAAAATGATCAGCTAAAAAAGCTACCGCATTGGATTTACTGACATTCTTTGCACTAATATCAACAATATCTTTTCCATTTAAAAAGACACTTATATTATCATACTTATCACAAAAATGCCTATATATCTCTTTTACTTTTCGATGATCATCATTAAGGATAAAAAAGGAAGCTATCTTCTCATTTCTTAAGATTTTTTTCTTTTTAGTTGCCTTAAGGCCAAAGATCAAAGCTCTGAAGTAATTATAAGGTTTCTTTTTAAATGCTAAGCGTGTATATCTTATACCATCACAAAAGCCACAAAAATCATTATCAAAACCCAAAAGATCATCAATGATATTTAATGCCGTATCATGATCGATCAAATAATGAGCTAAAATCTCATTTTTATCATTAAGGATGATTCCTCCATTGATACCAACGATAAAATCATATTCAACATCAAAATATCTTAATGATGTTTTGATCATATCAATGCTTCTTCCGGTAACGATACCAAAAAGATTGCCTTCTTGTCTAAATCTCGCGATACTTTCAAGGTCTTTTTTCGTAACTTTTTTACGTTTTAAGGTGTTATCATAATCAGTTGCCAGTATTTTCATGCGGTTATTATAACATCATTTTACTGAAAGTATTGTTAAAATATTATATACTTAAGATGAGGTGAATTTTAATGTCTAATCTAAATTATAAAAAAATGGTCAAAGATATTGAGGCAATCGTTAATGATCAAACTAAAACTCATATTCAAATGGAGATGGCTTTAGCTAAATATGCTGAGGATTTACTACCTTATCCCAAAGGTACTCCTAATGAATTTTATCGCTTATTTGATAATCTCGAGATCTGTGACTTAAATGAAGGTCATGGTCCATACAGCGCTCGATATATATTGCCTGATTATGCCAAATTCTTTAAAAATGGTAGCGAGTTCTTAAAGATCGATCCACCCAGATCGCTGTTTGAAGCAATCAATGCTTTATTGATTATGTATCATAATGTTCATTCACTTGATCGATTCCCTGTTTATGTTGGTCAATTGGATGAATTGTTTGAACCCTTTGTTATAAATGAAGATAAACAAAAAGCAAAAGAAATGATCAAATGGTTTTTAATGCATATTGATCGCACCTTAGGATCAAGTTTTACACAAGCAAATATTGGTCCAAATGAAACTAAAACCGGTAATATCATCTTAGAATTACTGCCAGAACTACAAATATCAGTACCAAACATGACTTTAAAAT
The DNA here is from genome assembly GCA_028686295.1 of Erysipelotrichaceae bacterium. Lineage (GTDB taxonomy): Bacteria > Bacillota_I > Bacilli_A > Erysipelotrichales > Erysipelotrichaceae > JAQUCI01. Next base: position 6,170 of record JAQUCI010000066.1, read on the forward strand.
ATGATCCAAATATTACACCTGATCAATTTGCTCAAAAAGCTTTAGCTTGTGCCCTAAAATGTGCTAATCCAGCCTTTGCGCTTGATGCTTTTTATAAAGATAAAATTGGCATAAACTATGGTATAGCTAGTTGTTATAATGGTTTATTAATTGGTGGTGGGGCTTATACCCTTACACGTATGCGTTTAAATCGGGTTGCTCAACATTCTATTGATGAAAAAGATTTCTTTAGCAACATCTTACCAAACGCGATTGATACACAACTTAAGTTCATGGATGCCAAGATCAAATCAATCGTTGAGAATCGCTCATTCTTTAAATCTGATTGGTTAATCAAAGAAGGATTGATCTACCGTGATCGATTTATGGGATTGTTTGGGATTGTCGGTCTTAATGAATGTGTCGATATCTTAATGAAAAAAGCTAATAAGAAAGCAAAATATGGTCCCGATGAAGAAGCCAATCTATTAGGTGTTAAAGTAATGGATTTTATTGAAAACAGCGTAAATGCACATGAAAACAAGTATTGTGAAGCTTACGATAATCATTTTGTCTTACATGCCCAAGTAGGCGCTGCGGATGATGATGATACCAGTCCTGGAGCCAGAATCGCTATTGGTAAAGAATTACCACTATATGATCACCTCCGTCAACTCGGACATTTTCATCACTATTTCCCATCAGGAGTTGGTGATATCTTTCCTTTTGATGAAACAGCTTCTAAAAATCCAGCCGCTATCTTAGATATTTTTAAAGGTGGATTTGCCTGTGGTGCTAAGTATCTATCTACCTATCAAGGTGATGGTGATTTGATCAGGGTAACTGGATATCTTGTAAAAAGATCCGACATCGAAAAGCTTAAGAATAATGAAGCAGTAATCAATAGCAGTGTTAATACTGCGCTTGATCCCATAGAAAATCGTGGCATATTTGACCGAAAAGTTCGATCACTATGAGTAAAGCCTATATCAATAAGATAATCGATCAAAGCTTAGTTGATGGTTTTGGTAATCGTACTGCGATCTTTCTACAAGGTTGTAATCTAAATTGTCATTATTGTCATAATCCAGAAACGATCAATCATTGCATTAATTGTGGCTTGTGCGTATCAACATGCCCCAGTCATGCACTAAGTATGATAAACGGTAAAGTTGTGTACGATATTGACAAATGCATAAACTGTGATACTTGTATCAAGCTTTGCCCTTATGATAGCTCACCAAAAGTACAATTATTATCAGTCGAAGAAGTATTTGATCATATCAGCAAAAACATACCATTTATTAGAGGAATTACCTTATCTGGAGGCGAATGTACCTTAAACCCTGTTTTTATCAAAGAACTATTTGCCCTTGCAAAAGCTGAAGATTTATCAACGCTACTTGATTCTAATGGCACTTATGATTTCATCAGCGATCCATCAATCTTAAAG
>JAQUCI010000003.1 GCA_028686295.1 Erysipelotrichaceae bacterium
GCTCAGCCCTTGCGTGGCAGCAAGCAATTGCACTTCCAGTGTATCCCGTGTCCGGTCGACATCAGCCCGTACGGTGCTGCTGATGCCACTCATTCCCTCGGCGATGGCCTTAGCGGCGGCACGTAGAAAAGGATTTGAGAAGTAATAATCCTCTCCTACTAAACGGAAGACACCTTCATTGACTAAGTCCGAGAACCACTTCAATTGTTCTAAGGTTATTTCATTATCAAATTCAACCGTTTTTGTTTCTGGATTAATATAACCAGATCCTGCTTGCATGATCAAATCTTGGAATGTATCCACTTCTGAATCAGTACCAAAACCAGGAACACCTTTGCTTTCTAAGATTACTCGACTATTATCTTCTAATTGTTCCCAAGTTGTTGGAACTTCCAAATTTAACTCTTCATACCATGTTGCATTATAATACAACACCTCAGAAGTTTGAATAACAGGAATCATGTAAATAGATTCTTCTCCCCATTGAGTGATCTCACCATAAAGATTTCCTATCAAATTATCTTTAAAATCAGAAATACCGTTTTCTCCATTAATATAAGGAGCAAAATCGACTAATAAATCTTCATCAATGTAGGCAGATACAGCTGTCGGATATGCACTAACAACATCTGGTCCGATCCCATTACGTACTGCTTGAAGAATCTTAGCTTCATAATCTTGATAAGCTTGAGGTTGAACAACAACTACAACCTCTGATTGTGATGCATTAAAATCAGCAACAATTTGATTATAAGCTTCAGCATGATGCTCAGTGTAAGTGTTCCATACGATTAACTCAACTGGTTCACTTGACTCTTCTTCCTTGTCAGTATTACCGCTACAAGCAACTAAAGAAAACAATAACAAACTACTTAAAAGAATCTTCAATAACTTCATTTTTCCTCCTTGTCCGTGATTAAACTTTATCACGAGTTTCTATGCACATATTATCATAGATCAATATCCATTTGTAGGTAACATGAGTAAATTGACCAAATGTTTATACTAAAGATTAAAAATACTTTACAAGTGATCATACATTGCTTATAATCTCCGTTCTTGTTTCATCATTTTATCAACTTTCAACAATATTTGATCCCAATACATAAACAAATGCAACGAAAATATTTACGTTGCATTTGCTTCTGTTAAGCTCTACGAATAATACCAATAAGATTCTTACCTGTTCCTCATATGTGGGAATAAAATCACTTCTCTGATCGTTTCACTATTAGTTAATAACATAACTAAGCGATCGATTCCAATACCAATACCACCTGTTGGTGGTAAACCATATTCTAGGGCTTCTACATAATCGATATCCATTTCATTAGCTTCAGTATTACCAAGTTTCTTCTCTTTTAATTGTTGTTCAAATCGCTCCCTTTGATCAATCGGATCATTTAACTCACTAAACGCATTCGCATATTCACTACCATCGATAAACAATTCAAAACGTTCGGTAAATCTTTCGTCTTCTTTATTTCGCTTAGCTAACGGTGATATCTCTAATGGATGACCATAAAGTAACGTAGGTTGTATTAAGGTCTTTTCTCCGTATTCTTCAAAGAATAGATTAATTATATGACCCAATGATCTTTGGTGTTTTTCAACTTCTATATGGTGTTTTTGAGCAAGCTCTAAAGCAGCGTCTAAATCTCTCACATTCCAAAAGTCTACACCACAGGCATCTTTGATACAATCAACCATGTGAACCCTTTTAAATGGTCCCTTTAATTCAATAACCTTATCCTTAAAACCAACAGTCGTGGTATTTAAAACTCCCTTTGCCACAAATTCGATCAATCCTTCTACTAAATCCATCATTCCATAAAGATCAGAATATGCAACATAAGCTTCAACCGTTGTAAACTCGGGGTTATGTTTAGCATCCATACCTTCATTTCTAAATAATCTGCCAATTTCGTAAACGCCCTCTAATCCGCCAACTATTAGTCTTTTCAATGGAAGTTCCGTTGCTATTCTTAAATAGAAATCCATATCAAGAGTATTGTGATGAGTCACAAAAGGTCGAGCAGCAGCTCCACCAAGAATTGGTTGTAAGACTGGTGTTTCTACTTCGATCAATCCCTGACCATCTAGATATTCTTGAATAGATCTAATGATCTTAGGTCTAGTCATAGCTATCATGCGTGCATTCTCATTAACGATAAGATCTACATAACGACGACGATATCTCTCTTCTATGTCATTTAATCCATGAAATTTATCTGGTAACGGCCTTAATGCCTTCGTTAAATGTGTATATTCTAACGCTTTTATTGACAGTTCCCCATGATTTGTTCTAAAGACTTCACCTTTTATTCCAACAATATCACCTAGATCAGCACTGGTGAAAATTTCATAAAGTTCTTCTTGCAATGCATCTTTTCTCACATAAACTTGAAGTTGTCCATCACGATCTTGAATATGCATAAAGCCTGCTTTACCCATAACCCTCTTCGTCATGATCCTTCCAGCTATACTTACTATCATCTTAAGTTCGGCAAGTTCTTCTTTTGTCTTATCACTGTACATGTCAATTATCTCTTTTGTACGATGGGTACGTTTATATGATGTTCCAAAAGGATCTATACCTTTTTCAATAAGCTCTTGTAATTTACTTCTACGTACTTGTTCTTGTTCTGTTAAATCTAACTCTTCCATATTTGCACCTACTTTTCTCTATAATAATACCAAAGAATCATTGTGTTTACATCAATAATCCTTTAACAACAAGCGATACCGCTCAATGATATCATACATTTGGGCTAATGATGACATATTTGCCAACTCAAGCTTAACTTTATTGTTATGAGGTAAGCCATTGAGATACCAACCAGCTTGTCCGCGCATTTCATTTAAGGCAACCTTTTCCGTTTTCAATTCTATCAATTTTTCTGTATGCTCTATCAGCATCATTAATCTCTCATTTAAGGATGTTTGATGATCCTGATTTTCTAATATTTCCTTTATTAACCATGGATTACCAAGAAGCCCTCTACCAACCATAACGGCATCGCAACCCGTTTCACTGACCATACGATAAGCATCTTCTTTAGTCTTGATATCTCCATTACCTATCACAGGAATATTCAAAGCATCCTTAACTTCTTTAATTATATTCCAATCTGCTTTACCACTGTACATTTGATTTCTTGTACGAGGATGAACTGCGATTGCTTGTGCTCCCGCCTCTTCACATAATCTTGCCACCTTTACTGCATTGATATCATTACTCTTAAATCCTGATCTAATCTTAACAGTTAATGGTTTCTTTATGTTTTCGCTTATTGCCTTAATCAGATCATATATATGTTGTGGATCTTTCATCAAAGCACTCCCCGAGTTATTATTGACAACTTTGTTCACAGGACAACCCATATTGATATCAATGATATCAGCCTCTGTATGATCATCAAGATATTGAGCAGCCATAACCATACTATCTATTTCATTACCAAATAATTGCATTGAAAGTGGATGCTCATCATTAGCAACATCTAACATTTTCAATGTTTTCTGATTGCGATAAACAATCGCTTTATCACTAACCATTTCGCTATAAACAAGCCCTGCTTTTAATTTTAAGACCAAACTACGAAAGGCTTGGTTTGTGATACCAGCCATCGGAGCGACGATTACTCTGTTGGCCATAACTACGTTACCGATTATTAACTGCTTTTTCAACGATAATCTCCTTTAATTTATCCTCATTAAAATAATATTTCTTATTACAATATTGACACACGATCTCACATCCATGATCTTGGTCGATCATATCTTGAATATCCTTACTGGACAAGGTTATCAATGCAGAATACATTTTTTCTAAACTACAATCACATCTAAAACTTAGTTCTGTTTCTTCAAGTATCTCAATATCCTTAAACAACTTGATCGCTAATTTACTGACATCTTGTTGATTCAATATTTGTTGGGAAATTGATCCAATATCTTTGATCAATTCTTCACTATAAACAATATCATCTTCATTCGCATCTGGCATCATCTGAATTACTAAGGCTCCCGCAGCAATCACAGAATTCTTTTCATCTACTAACACCCCAACGCTAACTGCTGTTGGGATCTGCTCACTTACAGTAAAATAATACGCAAAATCCTCTCCGATTTCGCCACTTATAAGCTTAACTGTTCCAGCAAAATCATCCTTTAATCCCGTATCTTTTATTACTCTTAAGTAACCATCCTTACCTACTATAACACCTACAGCTAATTTATTTGTATGATTATCAACCAGCATTAAATGTGGATCGCCAACAAAACCTCTAACATGCCCATCTTTATAACCATCAGTCATTATAGTCCCTATAGGACCATTACCATTTATATGCACTGTTACTTTTTCATCGTCATTTTTTAACATCCCACCTAAGATAGCAGTTACAGATAAAACTCTACCTAAAGCAGCTAATGAGGTTGGCCAAAGATCATGTTTAACCCTAGCCAATTCACAAAGATCAGTCGTTTTGCACAAATATACTCTAACCTTTTTATTTCTTATCAATCCTTTAATTAACTTATCTGTCATATTTACTCCTTGTGTTTGACTATTATAACATGCTCAATATCAACAAAAAAGCTATTGTTATCAATAGCTTTAGTATCTTAACTTGCTGCAAATACTTCTTGTACAGTTTTTCCTTCAGCTAGTGCATAGATCTGTTCACTAGTTAAAGTTTCGTGTTCAAGCAAGGCTTCAGCAATCGTATCTAATAACTGGCGATTCTCAGTTATGATCTCTTGAGCACGCTTGTAACAATCATCAATGATCTGTCTAACTGCCTGATCGATCTCAAATGCGACACCTCCACTAACATTAGCCCTTGCTCCATAGTCTCTTCCTAAGAACACGCTATGTTCGCCACTATCATACTTGATTGGGCCGAGTTCGCTCATCCCATAAACTGTTACCATCTCCCTGGCAAGCTTCGTTGATCTTTCAATATCATTAGATGCTCCAGTAGATATTTCATTAAAAACGATCTCTTCAGCAACACGACCACCAAGATAACCAGTAATGATCGCTAATAAGCTTCCCTTTGTATTTAATAACGTTTCTTCTTTTGGCGTCATCAAGTTGTAACCACCAGCAACACCACGAGGAATTATCGTTACTTTTTGCACTAACTGTGCTTCGTTTAATTTTAAACCAATGACTGCATGACCAGTTTCATGATATGCCACCAATCTTTTCTCTTTCTCTGTATAAGTTCTAGATCTTTTTGCTGGACCCATCATGACTCTATCGATCGCTTCATCCATTAGATCCATCGTTATGACATCTTGATTATTTCTTACTGCTAATATCGCCGCTTCGTTTAAAACATTTTCTAGATCTGCACCACTAAATCCAGGTGTTCTCTTAGCAAGAGCTCCAAGATCGACATCATCCGCAATATGTTTATTACGAGCATGAACACCCAAAATGGCTTCTCTTCCTTTACGATCTGGCAAACTAACTGTTATTTGACGATCAAAACGACCTGGGCGCAATAAAGCAGGATCTAAGATATCAGGGCGATTGGTAGCCGCAATGATCAATATCCCAGCATTATCATTAATACCATCCATTTCAACCAACAATTGATTTAAAGTCTGTTCTCTCTCATCATGACCACCACCAACACCAGCGCCACGTTGACGACCCACAGCATCGATCTCATCAATAAATATCATGGCAGGTGCTGTTTTCCCCGCATTCTTAAACATATCACGAACACGACTTGCACCAACACCAACAAACATTTCAACAAAGTCACTGCCCGAGATTGAGAAGAATGGTACATCGGCTTCACCGGCAACAGCCTTAGCTAATAATGTTTTACCGGTACCTGGAGGGCCCACTAATAGTATCCCCTTAGGTATTCGAGCTCCCATTTTAGAAAAGCGTTTTGGATTCTTAAGATAATCGATTAGCTCTTCCATTTCCGCCTTTTCTTCTTCACAACCTTCAACATCTGTAAATCTCACCTTAATGTCACTTTCAAGTCTTGCTTTAGATTTGCCAAACTCAAATGCATTATTATTGCCACCAGCACCATTCATTTTCGTTAACAAATACAGAACAAAACCACCCATTAAGATATAAGGCACCACCTGCATGATGACATCCCAAAAGACATTTGTTTCATAAGCATTAACGACAACGATCTGTGCATTTTTAGCAACTAAATTTTCAATTAATTCATTGTTTACTTTTTCGGTGTTGGGAACAACTGTCGTAAAGGCCATTTCTTGATTATTTTCATCAAGATAAACACCCTCTATATCCAACACTACATTACTAACTATCACTTCAGCCGAGACGATCTTCTCTTCTTCAACTATCTTATTAAAATCATTATAAGATAATTTATTAACCAAAGCCGTATTAGTCATGGAAAAAATGCTATAAATAGCGATCATGACGATAATATATGGTAAGACGTTAGCTAAAGCATTTCTATTTTTCACTAATCTTCACTCCTTTATTTATACAACTCTTCTTTTAAAACCCCGATATATGGTAAAGTGCGATATTTTTGATTATAATCTAATCCAAAACCTACGACAAATTTATCAGGAATTACAAAGCCGACAAAGTCAGCTTTTTCATCAACGACTCTTCGTGATGGCTTATCTAATAAAGAAGCAACTTTTACATCTCTCGCTCCCTTATTATTTAAGATACCTTTAACTTTTTTTAAGGTTTTACCTGTATCAACAATATCTTCAATTAACAATATATCGCAGTCTTGGATACTACGATCCAAATCCATTACGATATGTACATCACCAGTTGACTCTGTACCATGATAGCTTTCCATACACATAAAATCAACTTCTACATCCATATTTATTCTCTTCGATAATTCTGTTAAGAAAAATGAAGATCCCTTTAAAACCGATACTAACAAAGGAATGCTTCCTTTTGCTGTATAGTAATCAGTTATCTCTTTACCCATTTCAACACAACGTTGATAAATTTGTTCTTCTGATACTAAAATCTCTGAGAAATCCTTATGCACGATAATACCCCCTATAGATGTAATATCATAATTTTAGCACAAACAGATTAGGATTGTTAGAAAAATGCGTAACATTACATCCAATTTTAGGCACCAAGATAACCTCTTGGTTTTTATTAAGAACAATTGGCCAACTTAATCTTTGATCAATAGCAATTTTACGATCAATAAACCAACGATTGATCTTCTTATGGCCAAATCTTAACTCGATCATGTCATCTGCTTGCCAACTACGAATCGTCAATGGTAGATCCTCTTTACTAATAGTTACGCCATTTATTAGCTCACCATGGTCTGATATCTTAAAATAGGGTGTTTTAATACTCTCTAGTTTATCAATCTGATAATGATAAGTTAATTTGTTCGGCTCATATATCAATATATTACCATATGACAACGCAAACATATGCTTATCATCTAAAGCTATTTCATGATTACCTTTCTTTTTGATAAAGTTAAGCAGCTCATTAAGATGAGCAATTGAATAGTGTTTAGTATTAATTCCCTTGTCCATCAAGAATTTCCTAATTGTCTCTCTTTGTAAATTCTTATTTAAAGCTAAAAAATGATCGACATCAAATTCTTCTACTAATCGTTTAACTTCAACATTGACTAATTCTTGTCTTGCTAAAAGCGTTTCATTAGCATGTTCAATCTTTTTTACTAAGTCATCTTTTTCTTTTTTACTTAATCTTTCAACAATCTCATGTCTTATTTTATTGCGTGTATAATCATCACTATCATTTGTTTCATCTTTACCATAATCAATCCTGTGATTAATACAGTATCTTATAATTTCATCTTTAGATAGCGTCAATAACGGTCGATAGATCCTTAACCCATCAATACTCACTTCATCTCTGATACCCCAATACAAAGGTATTTGACGACGCTTTTTTTGAAGTAAATATGTTTCGATCAGATCATCTTGATGATGAGCGATCATCACACCTTCAGCATGATGCTTATCGACTAAATGCTTAAAGAATCGATAACGAATGTCTCTTGCCCATTTTTGGAAATTGCCATGGTGTTTACCCGCCGTCAATGATTCAAATGTTAGATTATGTTTATCACAATAACCTTCTACCAACATTTGATCACGATCAGCCGTTTCTCTTCTCTTATAATTTACATGGCCAACTATGACATTTAAGCCATTACTAAATGCCATATCCAATAATGCCATTGAATCTGGGCCACCACTGACCCCAACAACATATAACTTAGTTTTATCAATATCTTTAATATCCATATTCATATCATAAGCCTAAAAGCTAGACCAAACAAATTTATTCATTATCATTACGCTTCTTAGGCCATCCTATTATCCTTCTACTTAATCCTAAAAGTGGATGATATTTAGGATTTATCATTCCCGTGTGTTCAATGAATAATTCAAAAACCAACGAGAGTACAATCAAAAGGATCAATCCCAGCTTCTCATTAAAGAAACTAATGATAGCACATGCAGAGAATAGAATCGTTGTCATATATAAAGCTAAGACCGCATTTTTATGTCCTAGATTCAATTTATACATCAATACATGATGTAAATGCCCACGATCGGCCACATCAAATTTCTCACCACGCAATCTTCTTCGTACGATTGCCATTAAAGTATCTGATATTGGTACAAATAGTATTATGATGGGAAACCCCAAAGTGATAACCGTTGCTGTTTTAAAACCAAGCAATGATATACAAGCGATGTTATAACCAAGAAATAAAGCCCCACAATCACCCATGAAAATACTAGCGGGATGAAAGTTAAAGAACCAAAAACCAAAAGAAGAGCCGGCCAACACCAAAGCGATATTTGCGACATCAAAACGATTCATCATGAAAGCTATGATCGATATTGTTATCAAAACAATGATGCTAATCCCTGAAGATAGACCATCTAATCCATCTATTAGATTTATGGCATTTGTGACCCCAACTATCCAAAAGAAAGTAACGACCAAACTTAACAAGCCAGTATTAAGACTTATGCCAAATGGAAGATTGATCATTTCAATATAGATCCCACCAACTTGCATTGCGATAATTGCGGCAATAGCTTGCATCAACAACTTGATCTTAGGTGAAAGATCGATCATATCATCAATTAAACCAGTGAAAAAGATGATCATTCCACCGATGATAATACTATTTATGGTCTTATCAGCCACAAACAAACTTGACATTGTAATAATAAATGCTAAAAATATGGCAACACCACCAATACTAACGATCTTCCCGTGATGAACTGTTCGCTGATTTTCAATCGCATATATTCCTAATCGATAACCAACATACTTAAGCATAGGCACTAAAACTACCGCTATGATAGTCGGTAGTAAAAAATAAATATATGATTCTCTAAGATAATTTATGAACATGATCTTGGTTAGTATTACCCTATATGACCAAATGTTGGAGTTTCCAACATGATACCAGTTCCTTCAGCTACACATTTTAAAGCATTTTCAGCCACATATACTGGAACATTTAATTCATTGATCAACAATGTATCAATTCCATCAAGCAGTGCTCCACCGCCTGTTAAAACAATACCACGAGTAACGATATCACTTGATAATTCTGGTGGAGTTTGTTCTAAAACTGTCCGGCATGCTCTAACGATCTCTTGTAAACTCTCACGCATAGCTAATTCGGTCTCATCAGAACTGATAGTAATCGTATGTGGTAAACCTGTCACTAAATCTCTACCACTAACATCCATCGTATCCTGACGTGAATTTCGCCAAGCTGTACCAATTCTATTCTTTATCTCCTCAGCTGTACGATCACCAATCAATAATTTATATGACTCTTTCAGATACTTGATAATATCACGATCTAACTTATCACCCGCTACCTTCAATGAAGTACTAGTAACAATCTCACCTAATGATAAGATAGCCACATCTGTAGTACCTCCACCTATATCAAGCACCATACTACCACTTGGTTTTGAAATATCCAATCCAGCTCCAATAGCAGCAACTTTTGGTTCTTCCTCGATATAAACACGCTTAGCACCCGCACGATATGCAGCATCTCTAATAGCGTTTCTTTCAACTGATGTGATATTACTTGGACAACAAATCAAGATAACTGGTCTTGAAAACAGTCCCTTTAATTTCAGTTTACGAATAAAGTAACCAAGCATTACCTCTGTTACCTCAAAATCAGCAATAACCCCATCTTTTAATGGTCTTATAGCTAATATACGACGTGGTGTTTTACCTAACATTTCTTTTGCCTCAGTGCCAACGGCGATACATTTACGTGTATCAGCATCTAAAGCAACTACTGATGGTTCATCCAAAACAACGCCCTTACCTTTTACATAAATCAACATATTCGCTGTCCCTAAATCGATACCGACAGCTTTTGAGAACATCATAATTCTCCTCCAATCTACAAGCAATGATATTATAACACATTTAACCTCATGTTAAGTGTTAATTATATTAAGGTAAAACCTTAATACTAGTATGGATAATAGCTAAAACCAATCGCTAATAAAAATTGTGCTAAGAGGTATCCTAAAGCCATGCTTAACACGATCAACAACAACTGTGCTTGCATTACTCTGCCCTGTTTAATGAATTTAGACCACTCTAAACCACTAAGTGCATACCAGCACACACCAAATGAAATAATATGTAATACTATCCTAATGATTATATCTATCATGATTACCCTCCTTAAAAGAAAACACCATCAAAGGTGTCATAATTCATTTTTAACGCGTATTCGATTTCTTGCCCTTCTGAAAGCTCTTTTAGCTCTTTCAACATCAATATTATGCTTATCAATACTAGCCATCCGCGACTCTGATCGCTTAAGTGCCGCTTCTGCCCTTGTCAGATCAATCTCGTCGCTACGTTCAATCGTCTCCACTAAGACTTGTGCTAAATTATCGTGAAAATACAACATGCCTGTGCCCGTCGCATAATTATAACGATAACTTGGTTTAACATCCTCATTAGCGATCGTTAAGATACCAATATCGATCATAGCGACTAACGGCATATGATCGGTTAAGATACCACGCATGCCATTGGTCGTAGTTACATTTAGTATGGTCGCATCTAGTTCTGTATATTCACCCATCGGTGTTATAATCTTAACCTTAAACATATTACTCCTTCAATTTATTAGCTTTTGCTACTACCTCTTCGATCGTACCAACAAACATAAATGCTTGTTCAGGTAGATGATCATACTTACCAGCTAATATCTCCTCGAAACTTCTGACTGTATCAGCACGACTTACGTAAACACCAGGAATACCATTAAACTGTTCAGCTACATTAAAAGGTTGAGACAAGAAATTACGGACTCGACGTGCCCGATTAACTGTAATCTTATCTTCCTTACTTAATTCATCCATACCCAAGATTGCAATGATGTCTTGTAGTTCTTTATAACGTTGTAATATTTGTTGTACTTCTCGAGCAACATCATAATGTTTCTGGCCAACGACCAACGGATCTAGCATCCTACTTGTAGAATCTAATGGATCAACCGCAGGATAAATACCTAATGCAGCGATTGAACGATCTAAGACTGTCTTAGAATCTAAGTGTGAGAAAGCCGTTGCCGGAGCAGGGTCAGTCAAATCATCAGCTGGAACATAAATTGCTTGAATAGATGTAATAGAACCTCGTTTTGTTGAGGTTATTCGCTCTTGTAATTGTCCCATTTCCGTTGATAATGTTGGTTGATATCCTACCGCCGACGGCATTCTACCTAAAAGCGCAGACACCTCAGATCCAGCTTGAACAAAACGGAATATATTATCAATAAACAACAATACATCTTGCCCATCATAATCACGATAATATTCAGCCATAGTCAATCCAGACAATGCCACACGCATCCTGGCACCAGGTGATTCATTCATCTGTCCATAAACTAATACCGTATTTGCTAAAACACCAGACTCTTTCATTTCATTATATAAGTCATTGCCTTCACGGGTTCTCTCTCCAACTCCAGCCACAACCGATAAACCACTATGCTCAATAGCGATGTTATGAATCAATTCCTGCATCAAAACTGTTTTACCTACACCAGCTCCACCAAACAATCCAACCTTGCCACCTCGAGCATATGGGCACAATAGATCAATGACCTTTAACCCTGTTTCAAGTATCTCTTCTGAGGTTTGTTGCTGTTCAAATGATGGTGCTAAACGATGAATGGGATGTCTATTGACTGAAGCCGGAAGTGGTCCGAGTTCATCAATTGGATCACCCAAGACATTAAACATTCTCCCTAACACTTCTTTACCAACAGGAACCTTGATCGCATCTTTAGTGTCTATCGCAATCATTCCTCTAACCAAACCTTCTGTGCTTCCCATAGATATACATCTTACACTATCATCGCCAACATGTTGTGCTACCTCAACAGTCAGATTAAAACCTTCTGGATCTACGATAACTGCAGTATTAATACCAGGTAAAAACCCCTTCGTAAAACGAATATCTACAACTGGTCCGATGATCTGAATGATCTTGCCTGTATTGTCCATAATCTCTACCTCCTATATCGCATCAGCAGTCATGACGATCTCATTGATCTCTTGTGTGATCGATGCTTGACGTGCCTGATTATATTCTAATGTTAATTCTTCGATCAAATCTTCTGCATTATCAGTAGCCATATCCATAGCTAAACGACGTGCAGAATGTTCACTAGTCGTGCTTTCCAACCAAAAATTGTAAAATAGTGACTTAATGTATAAAGGAACGATCTCACCTAGTATCGTATCAATATTTGGTTCATAAAGTAACTCTTTATAGCTGCCAATGTTTTTTGGCAATCTTGTGATCGGTAATAATTTTTCTTTAGTAGCTTGAAAACTCATAGAATTCACATACTTAGTATAAATAATGTTGATACTACTAATTTTTTTATTAATGTAATCATCAATCATTTGATCGGCTATCTTAGCTAATTCAACATAATTCGTTTGATCACAAGATATGTCATTTTTATTCACTCGATAACCGCTTTCAGCGATAGTATGCTTCCCACGAAAGCCAACGATGACCAATTGACTACCCGTTGGTACCTCATCTAATACTAAACGCATGATATTAGCGTTATAACCACCACACAAGCCAAGATCACTAATGAAAACGATCGTAATCGGATTATCATCAATTCGATCTTGTAAATAGACATTTTCAAGATCGTTAGTATTACTTAAGATATCTCTTATCGTATCCTTGACACTATTAGAATAAAATCTATTCGCTTCGAAAAGATCACGTTGACGCTTAAGCTTACCTATAGCGATCAATTCCATCGCTTTAGTGATCTTACGTGTTGTCTTAATACCTTTTATTCGTGTTTTAATAGCTTGTTGTGAACCAGCCATCACTATCTCCCATTTAACCTTTTATATTGATCGATGAAATTATCGATCGTATTACTTAATCGCTTCTTTAAATCATCTGTAAGTTCTAATTGGTCTTTGATCATCTTCAAAAGATCCTCATGATTTATTCGGAAATGATCATGTAACTCTTTCTCAAAATCAGAAATATCATTTATGTCTATCTCTTTTAGATATCCAAATTTTGCCACAAACAGCGATAAAACTTCATATTCTAAGCTTAAAGGCTTATATTGTCCCTGTTTTAATAATTCAGTTAATCTAGCTCCATGTTCAATAATTGCTTTAGTCGCCGGATCAAGATCACTTCCAAATTGTGAAAACGATAACATCTCATGATATTGAGCTAGATCAAGTTTCAATGAACTCGATAACTGTTTCATTATCTTTTCTTGTGCAGCACTACCAACACGTGATACCGAAAGGCCACTATCAACAGCCGGTCTTATCCCTGCATTGAATAATTCAGTCTGTAAAAACAACTGCCCGTCAGTTATCGAAATAACATTAGTTGGTATATAAGCAGAAATGTCTCCAGCCTGTGTTTCAATGATTGGTAGTGCGGTTAATGATCCACCACCATAATTATCATTTAATTTAGCCGCTCTTTCTAATAAACGTGAATGTAAATAGAAAACATCGCCCGGATAAGCTTCTCTTCCTGGTGGTCTTCTTAAAAGCAACGACATTGTACGATAAGCAACCGCATGTTTACTGAGATCATCATAGATTATCAAGACATCTTTGCCTTTTTCCATCCATTCCTCACCAATTGCACAGCCAGCATAAGGAGCAATATATTGCATAGATGCTCTTTCACTAGCAGTGGCTGCAACGATCGTTGTGTATTCCATAGCACCAAATTGCTTTAATTTCTCAACGATTTGGACGACAGTCGAAGCCTTTTGACCAATTGCCACATAAATACAGTAGATATTTTCATTTTTTTGATTAATGATCGTGTCAACAGCAATTGCTGTCTTGCCTGTTTGTCGATCACCGATGATCAACTCACGTTGACCCCGACCTATCGGAATAATAGAATCAATCGTTTTGATACCTGTCTGTAATGCTTGATTTACAGATTTTCTCGTCATAACCCCCGGCGCAACTCGTTCGATTGGACGAGTCTTTTTTGTTTTGATCGGTGTCTTACCATCAATAGCGATTCCTAAAGCATTAACAACTCTACCCAACATCTCATCACCAACTGGCACCTCGATTATGCGTTTAGAGCGATATACTTTATCACCTTCTTTTATTGAAGTGTCATCACCCATGATAACAGCACCAACATTATCTTCCTCAAGATTTAATGCCATGCCATAAACATCATCATTAAAGATCAGTAATTCATTAGCCATTACTTGTTCAAGACCATGAATAAGTGCTATTCCATCTCCTACTTTGATGACATATCCTACATCTTTTACGTCCAGTTTCTCGTCATAGTGCTTAATCTGATCTTTGATGATCGCACTTATCTCTTCTGGTTTTAATTTCATCAATTTAATCACCCCTATTCAATAAGCTGTCTTTTAACAAGCTTATCCGATTCTTCAAAGAACCGTCTATTACCATATCTTTAATAACGACCTTTACTCCAGCCATCAATTCCCTATCAATTATATTCTCTAGCAGTACCTTCTTATCTACTCTATTAGCAACAGCCAATTCGATATCTTTAAGTTCTTGTCTATCAAGTTTTTTAATTGAATAAACCTTACCGATCATGATTCCCTGGGCAAGATATGCTTGATCCAAGAAGTCATCGATTATTATTTGTAATAGATTAACTCTTGTATGATCTACGATCAACCAAATAAACCGAACTACACTCATGTTATCGTCAGTCGCAAATATTCTGTTGATTACCGCCTTTTTATCTTCCTTAGGTATAAGGTAATGATTCAAAAATGGTAAAAGTTCAGGATTTTGTTTAAATACTTCCTTAACCATTGCCATCTGTTCACAATAAAACTGTAGGCGATCTTCTTCTTGAGCCAACTCTAACAAAGCTAACGAGTACCGACTAGCTATCTTATTCATTTAACACTTACTTCCTTTATAAAACGTTCAATCGCTTTACGATCTTCATTTTCATCCAATTTCTGATCGATAAGTTTACTCGCTGCCAACATAGCTACCTCAACGATTTCTGATTGTAGTTCATTACGTGCTGTTTCTTGCTCAAAGATGATCTCTTTTTTGGCATCTGCCAAAAGTGTCTCAGAACGTTTCTTAGCTTCATTCATCATTTCGTCTTTGATTCTCTCGGCTTCACTTTTACCCATTTCTATCAATTGCTTAGCTTCGATTCCAGCTTTTTGTACTTCCTGTCTAGCCTGTTGGTTCAATGTTTCAGATTCAGCCTTCAGTCTTTGGGCTTCAACAAGTTTATTGTGTTCAAACTCTGATCGTTTACGCAATATCTCTCTTACCGGCTTCCATGCAAGTTTCTTCATAAAATAAAACAAGATAAAAGTAGCGATCAGTTGCGTTATGATCGTAATGACATTAGGAAGTAGTTTCTCTAATATATCAATATTGATTTGCATAGAGACCCCTTTCTAATCTGTTTCTAGACTCTTCCACCAAGCACAAAGATGATAAGAAGCGATATAAGTAAACCATAGATAGCAACTGTTTCAGTGATAGCTGCACCTGTAATAGCCATCGAACGAAGTTTTCCTTCAGCCTCTGGATTTTTACCAATAGCCTCAACAGCTCTTGCGAAAACATTACCTTCACCAATGGCGGTCATTGCTCCAGCCATTACAGCCAAGCCTGCACCAATCGCGATTAATCCTAATTCCATATGTAAATCCTCCTTAATAGATATTTATTTCAACGGAAGTTCTTTTCCAATGAAAGCTATAGTTAATGATATAAAAATATATGTTTGGATCAGTCCTGCAAACAGATCAAAATAGAAATGAAGTGCTGGAGCAATGATCAAACCAACAAAATTAAGCTGACCCAAGATAGGGACTATCGCCGATAACATTCCCGTAAAAGAATATACCAAGCCCATGATAACCCCACCCGTCATTATATTACCAAACAAACGCATCGATAACGATATCAATGGCGATAGTTTACCAACGATATTCATAAATAAAAATGGCGCAAAAGGCTCTAAGAATCCCTTAAGATAATTCTTAAGACCATTGAACTTGATCGCGTTCTTCTCGATCAAAAATACCGTTATAAAAGCCAAAGTCAAAGTAACACTGAAATTAGCTGTCGGTGATTCAACAGCAAACAACCCAGAAACATTAGATAAGATAAGATAGGTCGATATCATACCTATGTATGGACCAAGATTCTCCGTTATCACTTCGTTGGTATCTCTTTCAACCATCTTATCAACAGCCGATACCCCCATGATAGTAAGCAGTACTACACCTTTTGGTTGTGAATAAGGATCATAAGCTTTAAGTTTGTGATTCACATAGAAAAGACCAACGATAATAATCGTCGTAATTAGGATAATTCCATATACTGTCGTTTGAATCACCATAACTCGCTCCTAATCTTTATAAGTTATCGCAAAGATCACTAATATGATCTTATATAAAACAAAGCCAAAGGCCACTGCATACACATTTAAATATAACGGCCACAAAAGTGCTAATATAAGGGGAAAAGCGATGATCATATATCGTAATATTGATCCCAAAAACACTTTTATGACATAAATTCTTTCGCCTTTAAACATTCTATTAGCACTAATCGTCAATAAATATAAATGTAATAGGCTAAACAAATTACCAAGCACGATACCCGTGCTAAGACGGAAATCGATGAAGTACATTATAACAGCCAAAACAATGGTTGTTAATATAGATACTTTAATTTCCTTATCCTTCATTATATTTATTTTGTTCCAAATATTCGATCACCGGCATCACCAAGACCAGGTACGATATAACCGATTTCATTCAATTTTTCATCTAATGCTGCTAAATAGATATCAACATCAGGGTGATCTTTTTCTATTAAACTAACCCCTTCAGGAACCCCCACCAAACAAACTAACTTAATCGATCTAGCACCGCGCTTTTTCAACATTGTTATCGCTGCACTAGCTGATCCCCCAGTAGCCAACATTGGATCCAATACCATCACCACTGAATCCTGTAAGCCCTCAGGAAACTTAGCATAGTATTCATGAGGCATCAATGTTTCTTCATCGCGATATAAACCAACAAATCCAACCTTAGCAGTTGGTATGATATTACGGATACCATTGACCATGCCAAGTCCCGCTCTAAGTATTGGTACTAAGACAACTTCCTTTGCTAATTCATACGTATCACATAACCCGATTGGTGTCTTGATGCAAACTTCTTTCACCGGTAGATCACGTGAAACTTCATAAGCCATTAAGCTGGCAATCTCATCAAGATGTTGACTAAAATCCTTAGTCCCTGTCTTTTCATCGCGCATATAAGCTAACTTATGTGTTATAAGCGGATGGTCTAAAACCTTTAACATATATTTATCACCCCGTCAATTATATCATAACAATCAATTTTCGCTATAAGAATTCAAAAGCGAACGCTTACAGGAAATTTCGCAGTTAGCTTTAGTACCTCTTGTTTGATAACAGCTAAAGCATCAACATTGTTTCTGTTATCTATCGCCATTCTAATCCACTTAGCAACCTGTATAAATTCAGGTTCCTTAAAACCTCTTGTTGTCATTGCAGGCGTTCCCAGACGAATACCACTTGTGACCATAGGTTTTTCTTGATCAAACGGAATAGTGTTTTTATTACATGTTATCAATATACTATCTAATAATCTTTCTGTATCTTTACCAGTAATATCAAAGGTCGATTTTGTATCTACTAACAACAAGTGATTATCCGTATTTCCAGTTATGATACGAAAACCATTATCCTTTAATGCAAGGCTAAATATTTTAGCATTTGTTAGAACTTGTTTTTGATATTCAATAAAATCAGACTGCATCGCTTCATAAAAACATACTGCTTTAGCCGCTATCACATGCTCTAAAGGACCTCCTTGAATACCAGGAAATACATTTTTATCAAGGCTATTAGCGAACTCTTTCTTACAAAGTATCGCACCTCCCCTTGGTCCTCTTAATGTCTTGTGGGTTGTTGTAGTCACAAAATCAGCATATTCGACAGGATTTGGATGTAATCCAGCAGCGATCAACCCCGCGACATGGGCCATATCTACCATTAAGAGCGCTCCAATATTCTTAGCAATTTCTGCAAATTTAGCATAATCGATAAATCGTGAGTATGCACTAGCCCCAGCAACGATCAGTTTAGGTCTTACTTCTTCAGCGATCATTTTTACGTTATCATAATCGATCATTTCTGTTTTGGGATCAACACCATAACTAAAGAACTCGTATAACCTACCTGAAAAATTCAATTTATGGCCATGAGTCAGATGACCACCAGCTGAAAGATCCATACCTAAAACACGATCACCTATATTTAATGCCGTAAGATAAACGGCCATATTAGCTTGTGATCCACTATGCGGTTGAACATTAGCGTGTTCAGCATTAAAAATAGTACATAGTCTTTCATTCGCAAGAGACTCAATACTATCAATATGCTCACAACCACCATAATAACGCCTGTTTGGATAACCCTCAGCATACTTATTAGTTAAGATACTCCCAGTTACATCCAATATTTGCTTTGAAACGTAGTTTTCAGATGCGATCAATTCAATATTATCCTGTTGTCTATTTTTTTCTAATTCTATTAATTCATAGATTCTATTATCTTTCATTTTAACTCCTGCAATGATTCTTTGATCAGATCAATACTAATTGGTCCCTCACGTAATACTTTAATATCTTCGCCTGTAAGATCGATGATCGTACTTGGCATGTTTGCTTTACACTCACCCATGACTACTCCATCGATCATACCATCTAGTTGATCAAGCACCCCTTGATAATTTGTGGATGGTGGCATAAATGATATATTGGCACTTGGAACCAGCAATGGTTTGCCTACTTCTTTTATTATAGTCAAAACAAAGGCATCATTAGGCATCCTGATCGCAATCGTATCCATACCGTTAGTCACATAATCAGCTACTTCTTTTCGTTTCATAAATACCATAGTGATCGCTCCTGGCATCCATCTATTGATCAAATACCTTTGTTTTTCATCAAGCTCAG
The DNA here is from genome assembly GCA_028686295.1 of Erysipelotrichaceae bacterium. Taxonomy (GTDB): domain Bacteria; phylum Bacillota_I; class Bacilli_A; order Erysipelotrichales; family Erysipelotrichaceae; genus JAQUCI01. Next base: position 19,615 of record JAQUCI010000003.1, read on the forward strand.
CTACTTCTTCAATCTGTTGTATATTTGATACCATCATTGGAAAAGGCTTTGTTTCTGGCCTTTGTTTTACCTTTCTTAATCGATTAACAGTCTTTATTTGGTCGTATCTGATCCCTAGCCCATAAACCGTATCAGTTGGAAAAGCGATTACCCCACCCTTTTTGATAATGCTAGCAATCTCACTAATATCTTCCTTTGTGAATAATTTTGTTTTCATGTCTATATCTTAACACAAATTCATTCATCCAATAAAAAAGTCTCATCAATTAGATAAGACTATCTTTTTAAATTTACATAGATAAATAACATACGATCTTTACCATTTAGGTCTTTGATCACTTCTTTTCTTTGACTAGGAAAATACTGTTCAGCTAAAGCTAAAATGTCATCCTTTTGTTGATATCCAATCTCAAAGGCAAGCATAGATCGTTCCTTGATAACTTTATGAGCCTCGCTTAATATGATCCGATAAAACTGTAACCCATCCTCCCCACCAAATAATGCCATATTTGGCTCATGCTCAACTACCGATGCATCTAAAATTTCGGTTGTCTTTATATAAGGTGGATTTGAAATTAATACGTCCAGTTTAATATGATCATTAATCAAGGGATTAAGCATATCACCATTATAAAATTTAATGGCTGCTTGATGCTCTTTAGCATTATCCTTAGCAACATCGATCGTATCAATATTTAGTTCCGTAGCATAACAATTAACCTTAGGTTCTTCACAAGCGATCGTAATCGCGATCGCCCCGCTACCACATGCTATATCTGCGACATCGATCTTTTGATAAGAAGCAAAAAACTCATCAATCGCTTCTAATACATAAGCACATAATTCTTCTGTTTCATAACGTGGGATAAAGACATTATGATCAACTTTAAATTTACGACCATAAAACCATTGATATCCCAAAATATAAGCTAGAGGTTCATTCTTTATTAATCTATCTACACCATCTAGAAATAATTTTGTTATTTTTTGATCGGCTTCTTGATGATAATTAGCATATAGATCAATCTCTTTATTTTGAGTTAATTCGTACATCAATAATTTGATCGAACTTACTGAAAGATTACCATTATCTACTTTTGTTTCAGCCTGTTTTATTAATTCATGATAACTACTCATTGTGAAGCCAATATTTCCTTTCGCTCTTGTTCGATAAGCGCTTCGATAACATCATCAAGTTTGCCTTCAACAATTCGATCTAATTGATTCAAAGTAAGCCCAATACGATGATCTGTAACCCGATTTTGCGGATAATTGTAAGTTCTTATTTTCTCTGAACGATCACCTTTGCCAATCTTTGAACGTCTAATCGCTCCTTTTTCTTCTTCTTGTCTTCTCTGTAATTCCTCAAGTACTCTTGCTCTAATGATCCTCAAAGCTGTTGCACGGTTTTCGTGTTGTGATCTTCCATCTTGACAATTGACCGAGATACCTGTTGGAATATGCGTAATTCGCACAGCTGAATCCGTCTTATTGATATGCTGCCCACCTGCACCACTTGCGCGATGTGTCTCAATCTCTAACTCACTATCATCAATCTCCATATCTGCCTCATCAGCATCAGCTAAAACTAAAACTGTTGCCGTTGAAGTATGAATTCTCCCTTGTGTTTCTGTTTTTGGAACCCTTTGTACACGATGGGCCCCAGATTCAAATTTTAAATGACGATAAGCCTCATCTCCCTTAACCACAAAAGAGATCATCGTAAAACCCCCAGCTTCAGACTCTGAAACCTGCATTATCTCAGTACGCCAACCCTTATTCTCTGCATATTTAACATACATGCGATAAAGATCTCCTGCAAAAATATTTCCTTCATCACCACCGGCTGCGCCTCTTATCTCAATAAGAGCATCATGATCATCATTTGGGTCCTTAGGAATTAGAAGAATTTGAATTTTCTCTAATAGTTCTGCTTCAATTGAACTTTGTTCATCTAATTCAAGTTCAGCCATTTCTTTAATATCATCATCATGTTCCTTTAAGAGCTGCTTAGCTTGAGCAATGTTTTCTTGTACCTCTTTTAAGTGTTGATAAGCCTCAACGATCTGCCTTAATGAAGCTTGTTCTTTAGCAAGCTTTGCCATTAAGCGTGGATTAGCGATAACCGTCTCACTGATCAATTCCTGATCAAGATCAAGATATCTTTTATTTATCTCTTCTAGTTTACTTATAATAGCACTCATATAAACTCCCTATTCAATTGTTGGTTTATCCAACATTTCATAACAATGGCGACAACGAGCTTCATAGCTTTCGCTAGCTCCCACCAAGATGATCGGATCATAATAACTAGCAGGCCTTCCATTAACAATGCGTTGGGTGCGTGTTGCAGGTGCGCCACATTTGGTACAAACGGCCGTTAGTTTAATGACAAATTCAGCGGTAGTGATCAAATATCCCATCTCACCAAACGGTTCAGCTCTAAAATCAGTATCAAGTCCAGCCACCATGACACGTTTCCCTAAAGAACACAAAATATCACAAACATGAATGATATCATGGTCAAAGAATTGTACCTCATCGATCGCGACAACATCGACACTTTTATCAACATAGTTTAAGATATCTTTCGCTCTATTAACTAAAATACTATCAGCTGCACTACCAGCATGTGAGACAATTTTAGTCTTACTGTAACGATCATCAATCGTTGGCTTGAAAACTAGTACCTTCTTTTTGGCAAATTCCAATACTTTTATTCTTCTGATCAATTCTTCGGTCTTACCAGCGAACATACAACCAGTTATTACTTCTAGATAACCTTCACGATATTTATGATACATATTTATAACCCTCTTCTTTAAACATTATAGCAAAAAAATAAGAGATCTCTCTCTTATTTTTCATTTAAGCCGTATTTCCTATTGAACTTCTCAACACGTCCCTGAGCTTGAACGAAACGTTGTTTGCCAGTATAGAACGGATGACAATTGCTACAGGTATCAACACGAATCTCTTTCTTAGTTGATCCAGTCTCAAATTCATTACCGCATGATGTGCACACAACTTTAGCGACATTATGAGTTGGATGTATTCCTTTTTTCATACTTTTTCTCCTTCCGCCTTGGATATCTTATCAATCCAAAGTAAGTTTGCTAACACATATTACCACAACAACTAACTTTATGCAATCATAATTCACTAAAAGCAAATAAAGCGATTCCCACTGCAATGGGAAGGCTTAAACTATCAATATTACAACTATGAGCTATCCTTAAACCAACCCCAATATCATCAAATGATTGTGGCAATCCAGTTGATTCATTACCAAATACCAATGAATATTTAAAACTCTGTATCTTGGATAAAGTCTTTGCTGCATTTAATCTAAACACAAATATTTCGCGTTTACTACAATAATCAATATACTCTTCAAAAGAAGAAAAATATGTAAATCGACAATGAAATATAGCTCCCATGCTAGCTCTTATCGTCTTCGGATCAAAGATATCAACAGCTGGCCTTATCATAACGATATCATAAACATTGAATCCAACAGCTGTTCTTATTATCGTGCCAAGATTTCCCATATTACCTGGATTAACTAGAACTAAATGATTGGTATCTGTATTTATATCATCAATGAATTTAATGAATTCAGCGATCACATAACAATTCTCTTTTTTCGAAAGACGATTAATGACTTTATCACTATTTTCATAGTTGATATCATGTTCATGACACAATTGTCTAAACTGTTCAAATTGATCACTCTTTTTAAAATCACCATGAAAATATACCTTTAAAACTATTTCTGGTTTTGTGATCAAAAGTTCATAAGTTAAAGATGCACCTAATGCATAACTTGTTTCACTAGTTTTGCGATAAATACGACCAAGTTCCATTCTATACCTCTTTTTTTTGATTATATCACAATGTCATATCTTGATATGTGCAATTTAATGATATAATCTTAATATTATGCAAGGGAGAAACACATGGAAACGATAGCTTTTGATACGGAACGTTACATTGAATTACAATCAAACAAGATATTAGAAAGAGTTAATAAATATAATAATAAACTATATCTTGAATATGGTGGTAAGCTTTTTGATGATAACCACGCCGCTCGCGTCATTCCTGGTTTTATGCCCGACACCAAAGTAAGAATGCTCTTAAATTTGGCTGATAAAGTTGAAATTTTAATTACTATCAATGCCAATGATATTCAAAAAAATAAGATCCGTGGTGATCTTGGAATTACATACGATCAAGAAGTATTAAGATTGATCGATGCCTTCCAGGCTATTTCGTTATATGTAAGTGGCGTTGTATTTACGCAATATACTAAACAAAGCGCCGCCGATAAATTTCGTCAACAACTAAAACGTTTGGGGATTAAAACTTATCTTCATTATCCAATCGATAATTATCCGGCTAATATCCAGACGATCATAAGTGATAATGGTTATGGAAAAAACGACTACATTAAGACAACGCGTCCTTTAGTTGTAGTAACCGCACCAGGACCAGGAAGTGGAAAAATGGCTACTTGCCTTTCTCAACTATATCATGAAAATAAAAACGGTATTATTGCCGGTTATGCTAAATTCGAAACTTTTCCAATTTGGAATCTGCCTTTAAAACATCCTATCAATTTAGCTTACGAAGCTGCAACTGCCGATTTAAATGATGTTAATATGATCGATCCTTTCCATTTAGATGCTTATGGAATAAAAACTGTTAATTATAATCGTGATGTTGAGGTTTTTCCTGTATTACAAACTATCTTTACTAAAATTTTTAATGAATGCCCGTATAAATCACCAACAGATATGGGCGTCAATATGGTTGGCTTTTGTATTACCGATGATCAAGCAACCCAAAAAGCAGCCCACGATGAGATAATCAGACGTTACTTTCAATCCCTAATCGACTTCCGTATGGGATTGATCGACGAAGCAGTAAGCCAAAAGATTCTTTTGATCATGAATCAAGCTAATATAACCATCAAAGATCGAAAAGTCGTAGAAATCGCATTAAACAAAGCAACTAAAACCAATCTGCCAGCCGTTGCTATCGAACTGCCAAATGGCCTGGTCGTTACCGGAAAGACATCCTCCTTACTAGGAGCATCTAGCGCTGCTGTTCTTAACGCACTAAAGAGTCTTGCTAACATAGATGATAAGATTACCTTAATCTCACCACTCATTATAAAGCCAATCCAAGATTTAAAGATAACCATGTTAAAAAACAACAATCCTCGATTGCACACCGATGAGTTATTGGTTGCCTTAGCGATTTGTGCCCAATCTGATCCAATAGCCAAAAAGGCATTTGATCATATACCCCAATTAAAAAACAGTCAAGTACACTCAACTGTTATCCTATCCTCTGTGGATTTAAATATATTCAGAAAATTAAATATGAATGTCACCTGCGAGCCTGTATACCAAACAAAGAAGTTATATCATCGCAAATAGCAAATAACTTAAAGTACCGATTAAACCAGAACCAAAGATGATCATGATCGGATTAACCTTATATTTTCTTAATAGTCCTAGTGAAATGATAAATATTATTAGTTCGATAACTTGAATATCATCTATATTGATAATCCTGTAATCATTGGCTTTAAATAAAGCCATGACTAATATTGAAAATCCAGCCGAAAGGATCATCGCTACTACTAATGGCCTGATCCTTTTTAATATACTTTTAACTATTGATAAACCCTTATACTTCTTATATAACCAAGACAATATCAAGACAATTATAAAAGAAGGCATAACACTTCCTAAAGTAGTGAATATCGCTTCAGTAAAACCATCAATCTTCATACCTACAAAAGTAGCCGCATTAATGACGATCGGTCCCGGCGTCATTTCAGCTATAGTTATTAAATTGATAAACTCACTTACTGATAACCAATGATATCTTTCGACAACCATTGCTTGAATCAAAGGTACTGCTGCATAACCTCCACCAAAACTAAATAGCCCGATCTCAAAGAAGCACAAGAATAATTTAAATAATTCCATGTTTAATCCTCGTATTCCGATATTTGATGATCTCAATCGCAAAAGCTAATAACAAGCCTAAGCAAATTAGCATTATCGCATCCACTTGAATAAAGTAGGAAAAGATAAAAGCAAAGACCATCACCATGATATTAAACATATCCTTTGATTTGATGACACCTTTCATCAAAGTCAAAGCAGCATCCAATATCACCGCAGCCACTCCACTACGCATTACCTTTAAGGCAATTCTTACGATCTGATTTTGACTAAACAATGAATAGAATATTGATATCGTTGATATTATCAACAACGGTGGCAAGATAGTAGCTAACATCGCTACTAATGAACCCTTTATTCCCTTCAATTGATACCCAAACAGAATCGAAGCGTTAACCGCTAATGATCCAGGAGCGCTCTGTGCTAATGCTGTCAAATCTAGAATCTCTTCCTTTTCGATCCAACCTAATTCATCACAGAATTTCTTCTGCATTAAGGTTATGATCACAAATCCCCCTCCAAAAGTAGACATGCTGATGACAAACATTGATTTAAATAACTTCCAGTATATGTTTTCGATATTTTCACTCATAGTCTACATTATATTGACTTTTTATACATAAGTATATTAATATATTTTTATGTTATACATATCATATAGGTTATACATATGACTTTACGCCACTTCAGAATATTGATCGCCGTTGTTAAGTTTAAAAGTATCACAGCTGCTGCTAAGCATTTATATATGAGTCAGCCGGCTGTATCTTTAGCTATCAAGGAAATGGAAGAGTACTATGGCGTAAAACTATTTGATCGATTATCAAGAAGGCTATTCATAACAGCTGAAGGGATTAAGATATATGAATCAATCTTATCCATCGTTAAGAATGTAGATGATCTTTATGATCAGATGCAACAAGGTTTTTATCCTAATCAGATCAAGCTTGGAGCATCGATAACGTATGGTACTAATTTTCTACCTACATTGCTTAAAGAATATTTAAAGATTAATCCCGATATCAATACTACGATCATGAATTCAGGAAAACTTATTGAATCTGTATTGAGACACGAACTAGACCTCGCTATAATTGAAGGTCCAATTTCATCAGATAAATTAATTTCAAGCCCAATCATCAATGACAAACTTGTTGTGATAATGAACAAAGATCATCATCTAGCTAAAGAAAAGAATTTAAAACTTGACCATTTAAAAGATCAACCTTTCTTACTTAGAGAACCTGATAGTGGAACACGTAAGATCATTGACAGTGCTTTCTTAACTTTTGGTTTTATGATCGAACCTAAGATTGAAAGCACCTCTACGCTCGCTTTGATCGAAGCAGTAAAAGCTAATCTTGGTATATCCATAATTTCAAAACGTTTACTGGATCTTATCGCACCCAACGATATCATTAGCATGAACATAAAAAACGTCGCTTTACAGCGTCCGTTTACTTTAATATATTTAAAAAATAGGTATATGAATCAAAGCTTTAAAGATTTGATAAAGCTGATTATGCAATTAGAAACCAAATAGTAAGACTTAGTCTTCAATTTCTTCTTTCCAAATATTAGCACCAAGCTCTTTTAATTTACCATCAATATTCTCGTATCCTCTTTCAATATGTTCAATATCATAAATAGTTGTTACACCATCGGCCAATAATCCCGCCACCACTAAGCTAGCACCACAACGAAGATCAGTAGCCTTAACTTCATCACCATATAAAGGTGTTGGTCCATGAATAGTAGAAGATGGAGAGTTTACATCAATATCAGCTCCCATCCTTTGTAGTTCGATACAATGCTTAAATCTTTCAGCATAGATCGTCTCTTTTATTTGAGATTCTCCATATGCCTGTGTCAACAGTGCTGTTATTGGTTGTTGAAGATCAGTCGCAAACCCTGGATAGGGAAGCGTTTGGATATCAACAGCCTTTAAATTATCATGACGTTTGATGATAACTTTATCAATATCAACTTCTATATTTACTTCCATCTCTTTGAGTTTTGAGATTAACGATTCTAAATGTTGAGGAATAATATTTTCAATCGTCATGTTTTCGGCTGCTGCAGCTGCAATGATGATAAATGTTCCTGCTTCGATACGATCGGGAATGATCTCATGGAAACAACCGGACAACTCTTCTACGCCATCAATAGTGATAACGCTTGTGCCTACTCCACGTATCTGTGCACCCATTTTATTTAGCATAGTAGCCACATCGATTATTTCTGGCTCTTTTGCTGCATTTTCGATCACCGTTCTGCCCTTGGCATAAACAGCCGCCATCATGATATTGATTGTTGCTCCAACACTAGCAATATCAAGATAAATGCTAGTACCGATCAACTCTTCAGCATAGATATGATAAAAGCCTTGCACATATTCAACGGTAGCTCCTAAAGCCTCAAATCCTTTTAAGTGTAAATCAATCGGTCTTGGTCCCAAGTAACAACCACCTGGCATACGCATTTTAACTTCTTTATATTTTCCAAGTAGTGCTCCCATGAAATAGTATGAAGCCCTAAGCTTAGTAACAGCACTATGATCCAAAGGAATATCGGTCATGTTAGTTGGATCGATCGTTATGTGATCCTCATCTTTCTGGGTAACTTTAACATTTAACTCTTGTAGTATCGTACTTAAAGAAGAAACATCAGATATTTGTGGAACACCATAGATAGTAACACTACCTGTTTTAGCTAATATCGCAGCCGGTATCAACGCGACCGTCGCATTCTTTGAACCACTTATCCTAACATTTCCATTCAATAAATGCTTTCCTTCTATCTTTAATACTCTATGCATAAATACCTCTCTATTTCATTATAATATACTAACTTAAAAAAAGATGAAAAATCAAAAATCTTTTTCATCCTCTTCTTCTTTATCGTTCTCTTTTTCATCATCACTATCATCTTCTTCTTCATAATCTTCATCATATTCTTCATCCTCATCATCAATAAGAATGGAGCTTGTATCGACATGACTTTCATTATAACGACGTCTTTCTCTAAGATCCCATTTATTATCTGCTAAAAGCGTAAAACGAGTATCCAACATCAAAGCTGAATAAAATGATGCGATCTTCTTGACCGTTTGGGTCTCACTTAAACCTAAAGTCTTACTTACTTCCTGCCACAATTGACTAAAAACAGCTTCTTTCTTGTCTTTCTTCATCAATTCATAAGCGATGTCGGTCATTGATCTACTACTCATAATACCTCACATTCTTTCAGGCGCTGAAACACCTATCAACCCTAAAGCGTTCTTTAGCGTTATCTTAACCGCACTGACCAGCGCCAGTCTTTGCTTAGTTAAATCAACATCTTCTGGATCAAGAACTTTACATTCTCCATAAAAACTATGAAACAAGGCTGCCAGCTTTTGAATATAGTTACAAACTTTATGTGGTTGTCTTGATAAAGCTGCATCACTAACAACTTTTGGAAATTCGTTAATGAATTTGAGCAGATCAATCTCTTTAGGATCACTCAAACGCTCAAAATTACTGGCTAACTCATACTCTTCACCACTTCTTAAGATCGAGCAAACCCGTGCATGTGCATACTGAGCATAATAAACTGGATTCTCATTTGATTGCTTAACAGCCATATCTAGATCCAAATCCATATGCGTATCAGCAGCTCTACTTGCAAAATAGTATCTTACAGCATCAACTCCAGCTTCTTCGATCAAATCTTTCAAAGCTACAGCTTTACCAGTCCTTTTTGACATCTTGAACTCTTTACCATCTTTGATCATTCTAGCCATTTGAATGATATCGATCTCAAGCTGGTCCTTGTCATGACCAAGAGCTTGCACCGCTGCTTTTAAACGATTGATGTAACCATGATGATCAGCTCCTAAGAAATTGACCAAACGATCAAACCCTCTTTCAAACTTATCAATATGATAAGCAATATCCGGTGTCAGATAGGTATATAGACCATTACTACGAACGATAACACGATCCTTATCATCACCAAATAAAGTTGTCTTAAGCCAAACGGCATCTTCAAATTCATAAGTCATGTTTAATTCGTCTAGTCTTTTAACCGCTTTTTCCACGAGTCCTCTATCATAAATTGATTGTTCACTAGTCCAAACATCAAACTCGACATTAAATAATATTAGATCTTCCTTTAGTTTTGTTAACTCTTCCTTTAATCCAAAACTCCTAAAAAAAGGTAAGGATTCTTCTTTTGGCATACTTAAGTATTTATCGTTAACCTCTTGATAAAGCTTATCAGCGATCATGATCAGATCAGGCCCATTATAACCATCCTCAGGAATTTCCGCTGATGCTCCACATCTTTGTAAATAACGCGCTTGTAGGGATCGAGCCATATTGTCAATCTGGTTACCTGCATCATTTACATAATACTCACGTGTAACATCATAGCCAGCAAAACGCATTATTCGTGCCACAGAATCACCCATAGCAGCACCTCTTGCATGCCCCGGATGCAAATCTCCAGTTGGATTGGCGCTTACATATTCAAGGTTTACTTTCAATCCTTGTCCACTTGTTGTTCTTCCATAATCATCTATTTGTTCTAAAATAGTGTGCAAGATATTGCTAATTAGTTCATTATTTAAAGTGAAGTTAATAAACCCAGGGCCAGCAATAGCGATCGATCTAAAGAAGTCTGTGTCTTTGACTAATTCATCCTTTAAGCTATTAGCGATTTTTACTGGATTTGACTTCAGTGGTTTAGCCAATCGCATAGCCACGTTTGTCGCATAGTCTCCATGACTTTTATCTTTAGGGATTTCAATAACTATATCACTCAATGATAATTCCACACTATAGATATCATTAACTGCTTTTATGATCAGTTTCTTTAACTTGTTCTCAACTTGATTCATCAATGCCTTCCTTTCGGTATGATAGTCAAAATTATAGTAATTGCGCTTGCATTCTAACATAAGTATATACGTATGTAAATAAAGTCAATCATCAATTAATAAATAATGATTTATGTAATTCTTGTTATTGTATTATATCTAGCCTAAGCCATATGTCAATACTTTATCAATTATTTATCATTTTAATAAATAAGTATCCACTAGCTTAGCTAGTGGTTTTACTTTTGCGGGCGTAGCCCTGTAATACTAGCAGCGCTTTACAGCGCGAATGCAGTCCGTCATTTGCATCGTTTACTTCTTACCCGTAAACGGGTC
>JAQUCI010000067.1 GCA_028686295.1 Erysipelotrichaceae bacterium
GTGTTTAAAATAGCTTTATAACCTATGTAATTCTCATACTTATTTCCGGTTTCAATCTAAAATCCAGCAATAAGTCTAATAATCCTTTGATTTATTTTATAACCGGAAATTACTTTGAGAATTCACGATACTAATAAAAAGATTTACCATTTGATTAATTCTAATCTTCCTCTGAACTTTGATTAAACATTTAAGTATTGCATAAAAAACGAATTCTGCTACAATAATTAGGTATCGGGATGTAGCACAGCTTGGTAGTGCACTTCCTTAGGGAGGAAGGGGTCGCAGGTTCAAATCCTGTCATTCCGACCATTATGTATAAAGAAGCTTATTAGAGCTTCTTTTTTTATGTTCGCAATTTATTGAACTCGTTAGCTATGTTATAATAAATACATGGTAAATATTAAAGAACAAGCATTAGCATACTTAAGTAAAGATTATTTAGGAAATATTGATATGATCGAGCCAATTCGTACCGATCAAGTAGAATTAATCTATGTTGACGATCAAACTGTTTTCCTTAAAGAAAAAAGATCTGGGGTTTATATGATCAATGCTGAAGATTTAACCCAAGCAAACAAAGTAGTTTTATTAGCCGAAGACATCCAAAGCATTAGAACCAATTTAAAACAACAATTAGATTTTTTACAAGAAAAATTCAATCTTAATGAATTGTTTTTGTGTAAACAATGTGTTTACCAAAATAAAAAACCACTTCCTCTAGAAACTAAGTTGGATATAAAAGCCCTTGACCTATCTTACTTTGATATAATTAGTGCTAATTATGATCTAATCACAAAAGAAGATCTTAAAACTCATCTTAAAAACCAAAATTTGTTTGGTGGTTTTATAGATGATCAATTGGTTGGATTTATTGGTACTCATCTTGAAGGTAGCATTGGGTTGTTATATGTCTTTAACAAGTATCGTAAACGTGGCTATGCCAGCGATCTTGAAGCGTTCATGATCAATCATCAATTAGCCAACAACTTAGTTCCATTTGCTCAAGTTAAGCTTAATAACTTTGGCTCCTTCGCTGTTCAAAGAAAATTGAAAATGACAATAGTTGATAAAACAATATGTTGGGCTTATAACACATGATTAAAAAAGTTATCAAGAATGATAACCTTTTTAATCGATCATGAAATAATCCTTTTATATGTAATTGTCGTCAGCTTATAGATCATGAAATATAAAATCATGTAGATAATCACAGTTATAACAGATGTTAACAAGAAGATCTTAATATTAACTAAACCAAACAAAGCTAGTAGTTTAGTGATTATCTTAAAGGCAAATATCAAATGTATACACGCAAGAATGATAGGAAGATAGAATACTAACTTTATTTGATAATTAATACAAGAAGTGATTTCTCCGTTAGTCATTCCAACATTACTCATTATCTGATATTTTTGCTTATCATCATACCCTTCTGATATCTGTTTATAATAAATGATCAATGCTGTTGCTAATAAAAATAATAACCCCAAAAATATACCGATAAATAACAGACCACTATATAAACTATAAAATGATTGCCTTACTAAATCCTTACTCTCAACTCTGGTTAGATTATCTTTCACTAATAGTGCCATTTTATAAAACTGATCAATATTTTCAGCACCATCATCAACATTAAATCCAATCATATATGAAGGTAAGAATGATATTTGATCATCACTAACATCAATATTCTCAAATAACAATTTAGGATCATTTATGATCACTACTAGTTTATCAATCGTGCTGATAAGAGCACTATTAAAATTCTTAATTTTAATCTGATCTAGTTCCTCGATTATAGTATACTCTTTATCAAAGAGAATCAAATTATCCTCATCAATATGATCGTTATATAGATAAGTTATTATCTCATTGTCATCTAATGTGAATTCACTTTGAGCTATTGCATTATAATAATCTAAGGCAATGATCATAAGATCACAATAACTATCGTAATCTTCGTTTTGATCCAACATGATCTTATTACCATTTCTTAATGTCATTCTTTCAATATATTCAAAAGCAACAAAATCGACAAGTTCAATGTGGTAGGCATCAGATAGATCATAAACTTCATTTAATAGATCAGTGTTATATTGATCATTTTGATTGAATGTTGTGTAAACAATATCATATGGGTATTGTTGTTTTAAAGCGTCATTTTGACCAAAATATAAAGAAGCTGTAGTCGCTATTGTTACTAATACCATTGTGCTTAATATGCAAATGTTAGCTAATCCAACCGCATTTTGTTTCATTCGATAGATCATTCCAGAAATAACGGGAAAATGTTTACTGTTATAATAAAAATTATGCTTGCTTTTAAGATGTTTTAAAAAGGTAATACTAACAGTAGTAAATAGTAAATATGTTCCGATCATCACCAAGACAACTGCTATAAAAAACACTCCTAATGCCGATATTGGATCAGTGATCGTCTGAGCGATAAAATAACCTGTACCTAAAGTGATAACGCCAATGATCGTTGATATCCACTTGGTTTTTGGCTCCTTCTCTCCAGCCTTTGATTGAATCAACAAATTGACTGGATCATTAATCATTATTTGATATATATTAAAGATAGAGACAAGTATAAATACAAAGAAAAATAATATCACTGTGATAATGGTTGCGATCATTGAAAAATTAAAATCAAATACAATTGAAGCTTTAAGTAATTTTAACAATATAACAAACACTAACTTACTAAAAAGATAACCAATCAATATACCAACTATCAAAGAAAAAAGACCTATATAGATATTCTCAATGATCATTATCAATGAAATTTGATACTTATCTAAACCTAAGACATTATATAAACTAATTTCCTTTTTTCTCTTTTTAATAATGAAACTATTTGTATAAAACAAAAATATAATAGAAAAGATAGCAATTATCATACATCCAAAATTTAGGATTGAACGCATTTCATCTCCACCACCCACATCACTTAGTTCAGGGCTATAAGTAATTGCAAGCAGTATATAATACATCATTATGGTTAATGACCAAGTAATAATATAAGGCAAGAATAATTCCTTATTATGTTTTATATTGTCAATGGCTATCTTATGATAAAACCTTTTAAACATTTTTATCACCTTTTACCAAACCAAGAAGTGTCTCATTAATCTTTTGATAAAACTGTTGATCATCTAATTGTTCACGTTTAAGTTGATGAAAGATAATACCATCCTTGATAAAAAGGATACGTTCTGCTTTGCTTGCAGCCAGTGTGCTATGAGTGACCATGATGATAGTTTGTTTCTCTTTATTTATTTTGCTAAATAATGATAATAACTCCTGTGAAGATGAAGAATCAAGCGATCCTGTAGGTTCATCTGCTAATAGTAATTTAGGACTAGTAATCATTGCGCGAGCAACAGCAGTTCTCTGTTTTTCACCACCACTTATTTCATAAGGAAACTTATTGATTATATGTTGAATTTGCAGGTTATTAATTATTGGTTCAGCTTTATTCATCATTTTCTCATAACTTTCATTTTTTAAAACTAACGGTAATAGTATGTTATCCAATACTGAGAACGTATCTAAAAGATTAAATTCCTGAAACACAAATCCAAGATTATCTCTACGATAAGCTGTCCTTTGTTTTTCAGTTTGTTTTGAAATATCATGTTCATTAAGTAGTATTGAACCAGAAGTTGGTTTATCTAACATCGCTAAGATATTTAACAAAGTTGTCTTTCCACTTCCAGATTCACCCATGATAGCTACATACTCTCCTTCATCAACAGTAAATGTTACATTCTTTAAGGCAGTAACTGTAGATTTCGTAAAACGCGTTGTATAAGTTTTTGATAATCCCTCAACTCTTAGTAGTGACATAATTTCCTCCAATTTAAAATACCGTTCTTAATTATGAACGGTATTCTTTAAGTAATTATTAACAAATATCTATTTAATTATTAATTGTTTTGGATGAAATTATTGATAAATTCTATTATCTTGTTGGTATTACTAACAAATGGTTTTGGGGTAAACTCTTTAGATTGATCAAGAGCATGCTTAAGATCATTTAAATCCCACAAAGGAATAATACAGCCCTCATTACTTAACTTTTTAATAATCTCAACTTGATGATCATTTGTATGTTCTTTATAAATCTTTAAACGCGGGGTTGCGATTACGATTTTTTGCAGTTTTACAGCAGCTATTATCGTACCAACTCCTCCATGGGTAATGATAACATTTGCTCTATTCAATAATTCTTCGAACTCTTCATTAGTTAAGAAATCAAATAATTCCATATTATCAGAATGATAATCAGTTAAGCCTGCTTGTACAATGACCTTGTCAGTAATCTCTTTATTTATAATCATTTTATCAAGCTGTTTTAACAAACGATCAAATGGTTTATCTTGAGTGCCTAATGTAACAAATATCATCAATAGATCCATCCTTTATACACAGCTTTAGGATATAAACTCAACATTGAAGCCCATTGAACGATAAAAAGATCAGATATGGGATATAATAACTTACCGGTCATTGTCTTAGTTTCAATGTTCGCAAATGTCTCAATATAAACGATCTTACTCCTAAATAATTTTCCAATATAACATATAGGTACAGCTGTATGTGTACCAGTTGTAATTATAAACTTTGGTCTTATCTTTAAAAATAAATACAATGATCTCAAACAATTAAAACTAAATTTAAATAGATAACTAAAAAAATGATCTTTTGTCCCAAAGACAAGATAATCAATCCTATCAGTAAATTTAATTCTTAAATCACTTGTTGTCTTTGTCTTTTCAGTGATCAAATGATAATCATATTGATCAAACATTGGACTTAATTGCATTAATTCTGAAAGATGACCACCAGTACTGGCAATAAATAAAACTTTCATATTTTCCTTTCAAAAAAGAAGAGAGTTTCCTCTCCTCTATTCTAAACTATTTTAATGCTTTTTTCACTAATTCTTCAACTTCTTCAGCTGTATTCATATTTAATGCTTTATTAGCAAGTAATGTCATGTCTGCTTTTTTAAGCTCTCTAACCATCTTACGAGCACCAAGAATACTTGTTGCACTCATTGAGAATTCATCAAGACCTAATCCAAGTAAGATAGGTACAGCTAATTCATCACCTGCCATCTCTCCACACATTCCACACCATTTTCCTTCTTTGTGTGCACCATCTATCGTCATTTTGATCAAACGTAATAATGATGGATTAAGTGGTTGATATAAATATGAAACAGGCTCAGACATTCTATCAGCAGCCATTGAATATTGGATCAGATCGTTAGTGCCAATACTAAAGAAATCAGCAATCTTAGCAAATTGATCAGCCAATACTGCAGCAGCGGGGATTTCTACCATCATACCGACTTCGAAATCATCACTTACTTTAACACCTTCATTTAACAGGTTGTTTTTCTCATCCATGACGATTGCTTTAGCTTCTTTAAACTCATTGATCGTAGCGATCATTGGGAACATGATACACAGATGACCAAATGCACTTGCTCTTAATAAGGCACGAATTTGCGTACGGAAGATATCAGTACGATCAAGACATAAACGAATAGCGCGATATCCTAAAAAAGGATTCATCTCTTCAGGTATTGGTAAATAAGGAAGCTTTTTATCCCCACCAATATCAAGTGTTCTAACAACGACTGGTTTACCCTTCATAACTTCTAAAACTGCTTTATAAGCTTCAAATTGAGCATCTTCTGAAGGTAACTCAGTCGCATTCATATATAAGAACTCGGTCCGATAAAGACCTACGCCTTCACCACCGTTATCTAAAACTCCTTTGGCATCTTCAGGCGTACCAATGTTTCCAACCAACTCAACCTTATGATTGTCTAAAGTGATACTAGGTACATCTTTCATTACCTTTAGTCCTTCTTTTGCTTTCATAAAAACTGAAGCCTTCATTTGATAATCATCTATTTCATCCGCGGTTGGATTTACAATTATCATTCCTGATATCGCGTCCATCGCAATAACATCACCATGTTTACATGCATCCATGATACCACTACAACCTACTACCGCTGGTATTTCTAAACTTCTTGCCATGATAGCGCTATGACTTGTTCTACCACCTATCTCAGTGGCAAAACCTTTAGCATATTCTTTATTTAATTGTGCTGTATCACTTGGCGTGAGATCTTTAGCAACTATTATACACTCTTCATTGATCAATGAAAGATCAGGGATAACTACTCCTAATATATGACATTTCACTCTATAAGTGACATCTTTTATGTCTGCTGCTCTTTCTTTAAAATAAGCATCATCCATAGCTTCAAACATACCTATAAAAGTGCTTGCGACCTGATCAACAGCAAATTCAGCGTTTACCTTCTCACTATTAATGATACCTTTGACTTGATCAAGAAACTCAGGATCGTTAGCTACCATCAAATGTGCATCAAAAATAGCTAATTCTTCATCAGATAACCGACCAACAGCCGCTTTTTGAATTCTCAAGATGTCATCTCGAGTCTTCTCTAAAGCTTCGTCAAACTTCTTTAGCTGAGTTTCAGGTTCAGCGTTTACTCTTTTAATCTCAAATGATGGATGTTCTAATTTATAAATTTTACCTACAACAACGCCACTACTAGCTGCAATACCTTTTAACATGATTTCCCCCTAAATTTTACTGTTAACTAAATCAACTACATCTTGCACTGTCTTAAGTTTTAGTAATTCTTCATCTTCAAAAACGATTCCCAACTGCTCTTCAACAGTTAAAAGAACTTCAACAAGATCCAAAGAATCAATTCTTAGATCTTCCATAGTTGCTGAAGCTAATATCGTTTCACTAGTCTTATTTGACAGCAATTGCTTAAGCATTTCAAAAGTTTCCATATAAATACCTCGTTACTATAATATCATTTTTCGATTATGCAAGCAATTGATAAATTGGCTCATAGCTTTATTCTTTAACCGATAATAAGTTGTACGCGAATAATATTCATTCCACCAATACTTCGATGTCTTTTCGATAAAATCATTTTTTATGATTCGTTGATAATCAACATCTAAACGATCAAAAACGTGATCGATCATTATTACAAGATCTGAATCAAAACACATAAATCGATAATTATCTTCAGATTTTTGATGATTATATTTTGAGATAAGATAATTGATGAGTTTGACTTTTTCTTTATAGTTCACGGAAACCTCCCTATAAGAATTTACCATCAAAACTTTAAATTATCCTAAACTAACGCTGATTATCAATATAATTTAAGATTAATGAATGAATTTCTGACCTAATTTCAGCAATGTGCATATTTTCTCTAGTAGGATGAACACGATTGGTAAGTAAGATTATCGATAATCTTCGATCCAAATCGATATACATAGATGTCCCAGTAAAACCAGTGTGATAAAGACATCTTGATTGATTTTTGGTAAACTCACAACGTTTATCTTTATAAAACCAACCTAAAGATCTACTTTCATTTAAGTCCTTTGTATAACACTTATCTAACATGCAGATCGACTTTTCA
>JAQUCI010000068.1 GCA_028686295.1 Erysipelotrichaceae bacterium
AACATCTGCTTTGTTTTCAACAAGTATTTTAATAACATCCATTCTAAAGGCTAAACAAGCTTCCATAAGGGCAGTTCTACCCATTTCATCTTCAGCATTGACATCAGCGTTATTAGCCAACAGATACTCAACAACCGCATTCTGACCCAAAAAAGAAGCCCTCATCAAAGCGTTTCTGCCATTATAATCAGCCGCGTTGACATCTGCGCCTTTTTCCACTAATAATCTGACAATATCTAAATGACCCTTTTTAGCTGTAGTCATTATTGCCGTCTTTTGATTATTGTCTCTTTGATTAACTAATGCATTATGTTGAAGCAAACACTCAACAACTTCCAAATGACCCCTTTTAGCACTTCGCATTAGAGCGGATCTTCCATCACCATTTTGATAATTGACATCAGCGCCTTTGCTCAAAGCATTTTTAACTGTGTCAACATCCCCTAAAGCCGCCGCATCAAAGAATGTCTTATTAATCTGATCCATGACTTTTCCTCCTTGTTATTAATAAAAAAATGGCATATTCATACCACTTTAAAACAACCAATTAAATTCATGATCGTGCACTAAGACAGTGCTCGTCACAATGAAAGTAGTTTTAGCGACAATTGTATTAAATACCCCCATATCGAACACCTCTTTTCATTATCGTCATGTATTCTTATAACTATATTTTAAAGCATTATATTTTTTTCGCAAGTGCTTTCATAAAAATAATTTAATCAGATAATAAACAATACTAGTAGCTAAATATTGTAATTTTCAAATATAGCGACTATAATATGATAGTAGGTAAATACATGATAAAGACACTAGCTGACTTTCTTATAAGTAAAAACAAATTCGATACTCGTACAAATTATGGCATTGCCTGTGGGATCATTGGCATATTCTTTAATATTCTTCTATTTCTTATTAAATTATCACTAGGAACAATAATGAATTCACTAGCCATTACTGCTGATGGGTTTAACAACCTATCAGATAGTGGATCATCGATAATAACGATTGTTAGCTTTGTCTTTTCATCAAAAAAAGCTGATGAAGATCATCCTTATGGTCATGGCCGTTATGAATATATTTCTGGACTAATCATTTCTTTTGGTGTTCTATTAATTGCTTTACAATTTCTCATTGAAGCAATTAAGAAGATAATCGATCCTCAAACGATCAATTACTCCCTATCATATGTTTTCATTTTAGTTATAGCAATTTGTATAAAGCTTTATATGGCTTACTATAATTTAACAACTGCCAAGAAGATTCATTCATTAACGATCAAAGCAAGTGGCATCGATAGCATAGCAGACGCTTTGACAACACTTGTAATTTTAATATCATTACTTATATATCATTATATGAATATTAATATTGATGGTTATGCTAGCCTTTTAGTATCGTTGCTCATTCTTAAGACCGCATATCAAACAAGTAAAGACACCATAAATCATCTAGTCGGGAAAGCGCCTGATAGATCGCTTATCAAAAAAATAGAAATGATCGTTAAAGATCATCCACTAATCATCGATATGCACGACCTAATGATTCATGATTATGGCTTTGATAATCTAATTGCAACATTGCATGTTGAGGTAGATGCGAATAATGATCTATTAACGATCCATGATCAGATCAATACGATCGAAGAGAAGATAAAAAATGAGTTGAATTGTCAAATAACCATCCACATCGATCCTATCGTGATTGACGATCAACGCCTTAATGATTTAAGAGTGATAATCCAAGATTATTTAAATGATCTCAGTATTAAACTTAGTTATCATGATCTTCGCATCATTAAAAAAGACAATATTGAAATCGTCTATTTTGATGTTATAGTTCCTTATACTTGTGAAATTAACGAAAATATGATCATCAATGAATTAGATGAACAAATAATCAAATATGATCCAAATCTAAAAGTTGATATAAAGATCGATCACTGCTAAAGTTTCTTAAGATGATCAAAACTATTATCGGGTAATATCATAGTCACTAAATACTCATGAATCATATAAGAAATGATCATAAAGACGATCAAAATAGCCAACTCTATTAGTTGACTTTGAAGATCAATCAAAGTGATAATCAAAATCCACACAACTAAAGCGATTATATTAATTAATCGATCATACTTCTTAAGTTTATCTTTATATGATTTAAGATGATCATTACCTTCAAAGATAATATTCTCATATTCGATCGCTTTAATACTCTTTGCGTTAGCGATAGCTCTTTTTAAATATTTTAATTCGCTTTTATTAAAATCCATTGTTCACTCCATTAACTAGTGGTCTTTACTTTCGCGATACGATCGATCAATACAAAACCAATCGCAAATAAGATGATCAATGCCAGTATTCCGTACTTACTTGCGCCAAACATACTCGCCGATATCGTGATTAAAAGTGGTCCAAAAAAATCTGCAAATTTACCGAAAATATCAAAGAATCCAAAATATTCACTAGATTCATCTTTAGGTATAATCTTTCCATAATACGCTCTAGAAAGTGATTGAATACCTCCTTGTACTAATCCGACGCTAACCGCAAGCACCCAAAATTCAAATTGAGTATTTAAGCCATAACCATAAATACAAATTAATCCATAGATAACGATAAATATCTTGATTAAACTTAACGCACCATATTTCTTGGCTAATATCCCAGCCAATATCGCACTAGGAAAAGCAACAAATTGGGTAACCAATAAAGCTACAATCATACCTGTCGCTTCTAAACCCACTTCTGTACCATATGTAGTTGCCATAGAGATTATCGTATATACACCGTCAATATAACAAAAATATGCGATGATAAATAATAATAATCTACGATCTTTTTTAATCTTTTTCAAGGTCGCAAAAACTCTCTTAAATGCTGATCTAATGATATTGTCTGGCATATCTACATAGTAGTTTTGCTTTACATTTTTTAAAAGTGGTATTGTCAATAACATCCACCATAAAGCAGTTAAGATAAATGATATTTGTGTGGCTAAAGCCGTACTTAAATTAAATGGTGTAGTTAGTATCAAAAAGATCCCAATGGTAAATGGAATACAACTACCAATATAACCCCAGGCATAACCCATAGATGAAACATAATCCATGCGATCATTTGCACTAACATCAATTAACATTGAGTCATAAAAGATATTGGCTGCTGAATAACCGATTCTTGCGATAATGATCAAATATAGGTAAGCAAACCAATCACTAGTGACTCCCAGTGATAATAAACCACTTACCCCAATCAATAATGAAACTGAAAACATCTTCTTTTTCATGCCTTTATGATCAGCGATCGCACCAATTATAGGAGCGATAAACGCTACGATAATAACCGCAACGGTTGTTGTTAAACCAAAAAGTGATGTCTTAAGAGCAGCATAAGCTTCAAGGTTTCCACTTAAAGCAAGCTCAGCATTCTTAAAAAACAATGTCTTAACAAGAAAATTATTTGTGACGCTTTCAATACTAGCATTGTCAACTAAAGCTGCAAAAAATACTGGAATAGTTGCGGTCAATACCATAGTAAACGCGGAATTAGCCACATCATATAAGATCCAACTTCTCTCTGCTTTTGTTAATTTCATATATGTACCTTCTCTATCATGAATTCATTATATTAGAAAAAACAAATAAAAACGATAACTTCATGATAAATGTATGTATAAATGATGTGAATTATACTAAAAGCCCTACTTGATAAATTTTAATGGTACTAGCTTTTTTTATGTTATAATTATTACGGTTTTATCGCATCAAGGAGAATTTCAATGTCACAGATTGGCTTTATACAAGATTTAAACAAAATTGGATGTCTTTTTAAGGAAAACATTCCTTTATATTCATATACAAGTTTGAAGATCGGTGGTAATGCTCGCTTTATTGCTTGGCCAGAAAATATTGTACAGATCAAAGCATTGATCGAATTAGCTAACCAACACTTTATTCCATATTACATCCTAGGCAATGGATCAAATACCTTAGTCTTAGATGAAGGAGTAAATGGACTAGTCATCATTATCAATAAGAATTTTAATAATATTACATTAACAGATAATATCATCACTTGCCAAGCAGGTGCTTCTTTAAGAGATGTCTGCATCTTTGCTTTGGAACATCAATTAAGTGGTATCGAGTTTGCCTATGGAATACCCGCCTCAATCGGTGGTGCTATTTATATGAATGCCGGCGCATATGATGGAGAGATCAAAGATACAATCATTGATTGTACCTTCTTAGATGAAAACAATCAAATCCAAACTTATGACAATCATCAGCTTAATTTTAGTTATCGTCACAGTTACTTTCATGACCATCGATGTTGCATCTTAAGTGCTCGCTTACAACTACGACACGGCGATAAAAACATGATCAAAGATAAAATGGATGACTTTTTTGCTAGAAGAATTGCTAAACAACCTTTAGAATACCCAAGTGCAGGTAGTACATTTAAAAGACCAATTGGTGCTTTTGCCGCAAAATTGATCGATGATTGTGGATTAAAAGGTTATCGTATTGGTGGTGCTATGGTATCCGAAAAACACACTGGATTTGTGATCAATTATGACAACGCTACTAGCAAAGATATCCTTGAATTAGTAGAACATATCAAAGATGTAGTGTTTACTAAGACTGGATATCATTTAGAATATGAAATGCGTATCCTGAAATAACTATCAAGACAAATGAACAAGATCGTTCATTTTTTATTTATTTATGATCTTCAATTTAATCTTAGTACCAATTATGATTCCTACGATACCGCCGATAAATGCACCAATATAGGTAGTGATCTCATAACCTTCTAAACCAGTCAATAGATGTATGTCAAATCCACCCAAAAAAGTACCACCAAGCACAAGACCTATATAGGCTCCGACCGTCATCCCAGCGATCAAACAGAATATTAGAATACTAGCCTTGATCATTGTCTTTTTCATATTTTAAGTACCTTATCATCAATGATCATCTTTGCATAACTTAATAACTCTTTTTTATTATTAGTGATTGATCCTTCTATAACTTTATCTAACAGAAAATCTAGGATATCTTTGATCTTTGAGTTATCAATCTTAAAGTTCTCCATTACTTCATTACCTTTGATTGCTAAATGCGATGGTTTATAAACTTCATTGCTTGATGTAATGCTATGGATAGTGTCAATGATATCTTCCATTGTTTTACTATCCATCATATTTAGTACAAATTTAAATCTTATCACCTTTATTAGTAGTGACTCATCAACATATTTTAATCGTTTCTTAATATCAACCCTATTTCCTATTTCAAACGTAGATAATGATAAGATCGTCTTAATGTTCATGATCATTTTTCTTTTTAGTCTTAATCGATTAAGCAAACAATCAAATTTCTTGATATCATTCCGATACATAACATATAAAAAAACTGCAACTTTAATTTCAATATCAGAACATTGTTCATATAAACTCTTGCCTAATTGATCTACCCATTCTTCATGATAACTTAGAAGTTCGTGAAATAGAAATAACCACAGATCTTGATATTCTAAGATAATTTTTTTTGCGTTCTTACCCGATAAGGTCTTGAGCCATTCCTCAGTAATTCTTTCTTGTGATATATTAGCCAATAATTCATAATTCTCTATAATTGCTTTTTTTGTTTCCTTATCAATCTGAAAATCATATGTACTAGAGAATCTCAAGGCTCTAAGAATTCGCAAAGCATCTTCAGTAAATCTTTGATATGGATCATTAATGCATCGTATCAAATTATTCTCTAGATCAGCAAATCCATCAAAATAATCGATCACTCCTTTATCTGGATGATAGGCAAAGGCATTTATCGTAAAATCCCTTCGTGCAAGATCACTCTTTAAATCGTTGACATAAGTCACACTACTTGGATGTCTAAAATCCTTATATTCATTCTCAATTCGATAAGTCGTTATCTCAAGTGGAGAATCATCGATAATAACCAATACCGTTCCATGTTTTATACCAGTTTTATAGCATTTGAAGTCTTTAAATATGTTTAATATTTCTTCCGGTCGTGCTGAAGATGTGATATCACAATCATTAGACTTTATCCCTAATAAATTATCACGCACAAAACCACCAACGATATATGCTTCATGATTATTGGCTTCAATTAGTTTGATGGCTGTTAGAGCTGGCTTTGGTATGTCTATTTTCATAAGTCATCCTTTATAGTATTATAACATTTATAAGATTGTTGGAATTATATTTCGATCTCATTTATTATAAATCAAATTAAAATGAGTCATTTAGACTCACTTTAATTACTTACATGCCTCATTTACATTATTATTATAATTTTTTAATCTTTCTTTAGCCTTAACTATACCAATATTTTTTATTTGCATGATTATCGCTAACGAAATATCATAATTAGTTTGTATTAATAAATCTTTGGCTTTATCTTTTGTACATCCTGTTGCTTGTTGCATGATGTATTCCAATCTTTGTTCCATTTTATTGCTACATGGATTTACTTTAATCATAAGATTACTATAAGTTCTGCCAATTTTTGCCATTGTTATAGTAGTAACCATGTTTAACACCATCTTTGTACAAGTCCCTGATTTTAATCTAGTTGAACCAGTTATAACTTCAGGACCTGGTGTTATGATAATGGGATAATCCGTATATTTTTCAGCAATAGAATTATCATTATTAACAATTAGTGCACTTTTTATCTTTTGACTTTTGAGATATCTTAATGCACTTACTACATAAGGAGTTCGTCCTGAAGCTGTAATGCAAATAACAAAATCATTTTGATCAACATGACGATCCTTGATATCAATAATGATAGTATAAAATATCTTGTGTAAACGTACTAGATAGAAAAAGGAAGTCAAACCTTGTAGAATAAAGTTGTTAGACAAATTCACAAGGAGACTTCCCATGAATCATTTTAGCACACAACTTACTAAAGCACTATCTCAAGGCTATTCAATTGATGAAATAATCCGTCAAGAAATTGAGTCAACGATCAACCAGCTTCTTAAAACGGAACTAACGGTATTTCTAGATTATGAACGCTATGATCCAATTGGCTATAATAGCGGTAACTCTAGAAATGGAAGTTATACCAGACAATTTCAAACCAAGTATGGAGAAATCACTGTTGAAGTGCCAAGAGATCGAAATGGTGAGTTTACTCAACAGACAATCCCAGCCTATAAACGACGAAGTGACGATCTAGAAACGACCATCCTACAACTATATTCAAAGGGGATAACGACATCTGAAATAGCTGATCTGATTGAGAAGATGTATGGCCATGCCTATACTGCTCAAACGATATCCAATATTACCCAAGTAGTTGAAGAACATGTCGAAGCCTTTCATCAAAGAAGTCTTAATAAACGCTATATCGCTATCTATTGTGATGCGACCTATCTTAATGTAAGACGTGATAGTGTATCTAAGGAAG